>NZ_JBHXNP010000066.1:15417-50143 GCF_042719495.1 Streptomyces sp. NPDC058525 | reverse complement strand
GTGTGGGTTCCGCTATCTCGTGCGCACGGACTCCAGTGGATACGTTGAATTCCGCGTGAAGTAAGTACTGATGGGGTGGCCCCTACATGCGCAATCGACGCCCTGGTGGGCAGGTTACCTGTCACATTCGGTTACGGCGTCTGGTGAGCGGCATCCTGCTATTCGTTGAGCCGCAGCGTGGCCAGTACGGGGCCTGCGGAGGCAGCTGAGCGGCTGATCGCGCTCGGGGCGGTGCATCGGGGCTATTCAGGACGGCTCCGACGCCGTGATCACACCAGCCACACCGTGATCGTTCCACCCAGAAGAGGGAGCGAGTGTTCTTCCGCACAAGGTCAGGAGCCACCCCTGCTGCGCCTGCCGACATGGCCAGTCCAGAATGCTGCCGTGACCGAAGACAAGCGGAGCGGCATAGAGCCGCGTTCATTCCTGACATGCGCGACAGAGGTGGCTCGGCTGTTGGGCGTCGGAGACGTCGCCATGAAGCGGAACGACCAGGCACGCCACCTCGCCCATGCGGTGCGTAAGCCCCTGCTCGAACGAGCAAGTCTGCCTGATGAGTTGTTCACCCCGTTGATGGCTGCAGCTGTATACGACCCGGATCCCAGCTTCTGCCGCTGGTTCGTCGAGCCGGCGGTCTACGCGTTCGGACGCCGCCGTGTGATGGCAGCATTGGTCGACTATCTGCGGATCGGCACGGATATTGAGCGAGCGGGTGCCGTGCGGGCCTGGTACAGCGCCCATGTGCCCTTGCGCGCAGATCGGTCCCCAGCATACGGACCCGGCGGGGTACGTGATCCTGCTCTGGACGAGTCACAGGACATCAAGGCCGCGTGGCTGGAGGCATCCATGCAGGTGTTCGCCGTAGCCAGCGACCTCCAGATGCGCCACCGTGTCCTGCTGGGCCTGCCGACCTCCCGCGCCGCATACCCACCATCCCTGCACAAACTACTTGAAGGCACACTCGCATCCGCCCGAGTCCATCCCGACCTACACATCCGTCGCTGGGCCGCGGCAGCAGACCGCGAGGGAGTCTGAGCCCGACTCTCACCCCTCCCTTCAGTTACGGGACAGCCCTTAGGTCTGCAACAAGGCAGCCAGGCTCGCAATAACCAGGAGAGGGATCCGATGGGCTCCTTCGCATGCTTAGTTGCTTTGCGCCCACTCCTCGCAGAGCTCTGCCACGCGCACTATGTGCTCGTCTATCTCCTGGCTCAGTGTGAGAAAGTCATAGCCGGGGTAGTAGGCCTCGACCAGGCCGCAGAGCGGCAGACTCAGCGACAGTTGCGCGGTTACCCGCGCCGTCGGCCGGTAGTGGATGAGGGTGTTACGGAATCCCGTACGATTGCGTTGGAGCATCAGGGCAGTGGTGCTGTGGCCGAGAATGGCGTCAAGGATGCCCTGCGACCGTCCAGTGACACTGGCCCCGTAGTGGCTCCGAAGCTCCCTAAGGCTCGCCATCACCTGATAGAGCGTGACGAACTTTATCTTGAATACAGTCTCAGCCGAGGCAATATCCTTGTCACCCGAGAGCATAACGTCGAGGAAGTTAAGCGCA
The DNA here is from genome assembly GCF_042719495.1 of Streptomyces sp. NPDC058525. Lineage (NCBI taxonomy): Bacteria > Bacillati > Actinomycetota > Actinomycetes > Kitasatosporales > Streptomycetaceae > Streptomyces > Streptomyces sp. NPDC058525. The sequence continues at coordinate 48,588 of NZ_JBHXNP010000066.1, read as the reverse complement.
CACCGAAAGGCCGTGAGAGCCCCCACCATGCCGTCATCAAAGGCGGGGTCGAACGCGCCCTTGAAATACTTCTCAGTCTTGACGTCCTCGTTCTCGATCTCACCCAGGTTCATGACATTCACAAACGTCGTCGGACCCTCCCACGGGAGGGTCCCCAGGAAGCGGGCAATGTAGCCGCCCTGGGACTCACCTACAGCCATACGCGCCAGGCCGAGCGACTTCGGGTCGGCCAGCTCTTGCGGCGTCGCCCCCAGGTAGAAGCTAGCTACCTGAGTGGTTGTTACCAGCCGACCCCGATAGCTCCAAAGCCCCAGGTCATCTACCCATGCCCGGGCCGCCGGCAGCCAAACTTTGCTGCGGAGGTGCTGGCGGAACGCGGTCAGCAGGTCATCAAAATACTGCGAGACACCGACCATGCCCTTGTTAGGCCCCGTGTCTTTGAAGAGCTTGACCGTGTGCCGCACCCGCTCGATGATGACGCCATTTTCATAGTTGAGCAGTGTCGCTCGCGCCGGGTCGATCTCCTTGAGAGCCCTGTGCGACTCGTAGACAAACAGGGAGATGTAGTTGTTCATGCAGTACAGCGGGATGAGCGTATTCTCGGGGTCAGCCAAGACACTGCCGATGAAGCGGCGGGCAAACGTGAAATCGTTTTCCATAAGCCGGACCGCGACCTGGCTTTCAAGAGTGGTACCCGCGCCCATCTGCTACCCCTTACTGCTGTGACTCGTTGACGATGATTCAAGGGAAGTGTCCGCGCCCCTACTTTAACGTCACCAAGAATAGATCCGTCCACCTCTGGCCCGGAAAAGGAGAACGAAAATTCCAAGAAGGCGATCCAAGTTTAGGCCACGCATTTGATGATGACCAGACCCGACAGGAAGACCGAAGCCATGCCCGCTACCTTGGCAGAAACCTGCCGTTGGCGGCTAATCAATATGTGCTCGGTCGCGCCGGGGAAGCCACTTCCTCATGGAGTCGGACCCCACTTCGGACCCTGTACCGTCCGGAGCGCTTGACCCCGTTGACACGACGCTCGCTCGACCTGGGTCAGCTGGATCACGACGGCGCCGCAGACCGTGCCCAACTCCGCGAGGCTTTCGGCTTCCAGGTCTTTGACGGGACCTCCACCCTCACAGAGCCAACCAGCGTGGCGAGAATTCCCGGCCAGCACTGACCACTCGTCACGGATTGTTTTTGTCAAGTAGTTCGAGCAGATTCCTGGCCTCACTGACAAAATCTGATCCTCTCTCCGTGGGGGCGAGCGGACTGACGCGCTTGATCACGGTAAAGCCTGTGGAGCGCTCAGTGCGGTTGAGTTGGTTGTGGAGGCTGCCGTGATCGATGCCCAGAGCACGCGCCGCCGCGGCGACGTTCCGATGTCCGGGTAGCTGGACGATGCGGCGAAGGCGTTGGACACAGTTTTTGGTCAGGCTGACGGACCGCATGGCAGGCGACAGGACAACGTCGAGGTGGGCGAATGGGCTGGAGTAGTAGGAAGTGGGATGCCGCGGGATGCCGAGTCTGGCGATCATCGTCAGGACTGTCCGCGCAGAGACGCCAAGCTCACGTCCGATATCAGGTGAATTCCGCAGCTTGTGTACATATTCGTTCTCCAGCCACTCGCGGGTGGTGATGCCTTCGATGTCCAGGGACGGATAGCCTTCGCGCACTGGGATGTTGGCCTCGTCCAGTGCGGCCCGGATCGTGGTGGCGGAGCACTTGGCGAGGGCCGCGATCTCCCGCTGAGTGAGGCTCTGCTCTTCGTAGAGTTCTCGCAGCTGATCCGGGGCCAGGGGTCCCTGGCGCGGGATGTGGGTCCGGTGGCGGAAGCGGGGCGGGTCCGGCCGGAGGGCCGTGGTGGCGGTGGCCTCGATGTGGAGGCGCAGGTGGTCTTCGCCAATACCGAGAAGGTCGGCTGCCTCCGACGCTGCGCGGCCGGCGGCCATCAGTTCGGCGAACCGCTCTTGGTCGATCTCCCTAAGGGTGACACCGGGCCAGTGTGACCCGTCGAGCCAGCGTGTGGGGGGCTCCCAATGGACTGGTTCGACGATGTGGTGCCGGGCGAGGTTCGCGGCGGCTTGGACGTGGAGGAACTCGCGGGTGTCCGTCGGGAGCTGGAAGTGGAACTCGGGGTACCAACTCGGAGCGCGCGAGGATGCTCCCGGATGGGCGCCGAGCAGGAGGTGCAGCAGATGGTGGCGGAGCCTGTGGACCTGCCGGGGTGTGACCCGCAGGCCCTGCGTGCGGCAAAGGTGGGCGTAGGCGCCGATGTCGAAGTCGATCGTGCTCTGGGAGAACATCGCCCGGCGCCGTTCGTAATCGATCGGCGCCGGGTGATCGTCCAGGGCGCGGGCCAAGGAGGCGAGCGCGGCGGCCAGTCTCGTCGGATCCTGTCCCCCCATCACTACGTCGAAGGCTTTCCGGTTGCTGGTCTGGACGCTGTTGTTGCCCAGCAACGCGGAGGCGGTCTTGAAGTCGTAGGCGTTCGAGCCTGTCAGCAGCAGCATGGAGGCGCAGGTCCTGCGGAAACCCGGAAGGAAGTCGGCTCGGGTGGCGTCTGTCGGCAGTAGTTGCATGGTCCATGTCGGCCAGAGCATGGCCGGTGTGCCGGCTGCACGGCGCCGCACTTGGGTGCGGGGCAACGTGGGCATGGCCGGTACGGTCGTTGCCGAGCCGTAGCGGACCCGACTCATCAGCCCGAGCTCGGGGTCCATGTCGGCCAGCACCCGGGCGGCCACCTTCGGCCCCGCCAGCGACCACTGTCCGGCGCTGTCGGTCAGGCTGGTCTTGGGCCCCCGCCGGCGTCGGTCGGATGCCAGCAGCCAGGTGAACACCTCGTCGCGAGCGGAATGATCGTCCTGCGAGGCGATGGCGGCCAGGGCAGTGCCGATCGCGACGTTGTGGGCGTCGTTGGCTTCCTGCCGCTTGGCCAGGGCGGGCAGGGTTCCGCCGCACTCAGCCAGGACTCCGTGAACGGCAGCCGGAGCCGCCAGTAGGTCGGTGTGGACGGCCCTAAGTGCGCGTCGGGCAAGCACGTAGAGTTCTTGTCCGCGTGCCAGGGCCGAATCCGTGCCCCGGCTAGCTCCTAGCAGCACTCGATCGACCTCGTGCTGGGCTGCAAGAACCGATCCGCCGCCGGGCAAAGCCACGGCAGGTGCCCGAGTGAGCTCATAGCCGCAGCGCACCGCCTTACCCGTGCCGACGCCGTAGAGGCAGGTGCCGGGTCGGGCCGGGCGGGTGTGGTTGGGCCTGTTGACGACCGGCGAGTATCGGCAGCCAGGGCACCTGTCGAGTAGGAGGAGTTCGTGGCGCGTGCAGGCGAAGGACCAAGGCAGCCTCCATGTCAGCTGCCAGCGCCCTTGGCTCTCCTCCAGGCAGGTAGGGCAGAAGCGGGTGTCGGTGCCATAGTGCCTCCAAGCCGGGGGCCTGCCCATCATGCGGGATTCCGGATCGATGGTCACCACTGATCCGTTCCAGGGCCACAACGTCATGGCTGTCAGGGTCCGGGGATCGACTCCGGTCCTGCGGACGATCACCTCGTTCTCGAATGCCGTCAGCTGGCGGACCATCAGACTTACGCGAGCGGTGGGCAGACCCATAAATCGCAGGAGCTCCGTCGCAGTGACCGCCAGGCGCCGGGCGAGCGCCTCCAGCCAGCTGTCGAGCCCCTCGCCCGGGATCGGAGGCACCCGGATAGGGATGTGGTCGGCAGTCCAACTCGTCACGCGGACTTCCTCCCGATCACGGACTGCGGCCTGCAGGACAGCAGGCCCGCTTGGATCGCCGCCTGCAGGTCCAGCCGGGCCTCCTCGGCTGCGGCGTCGTTCTTGACCTGGTCCATCAGTTCCACATCGAGGCATTCGCGGCCGGTGCGGATCGCCCGGTAGCAGCCCCGGTTGATCAGCGCCATCAGCGAGGCGAAGTGGCCGCTGGAGCGGGCCCAGAAGTAGTCCGCGAGGTCGTCGGCCAGCATGCCCGGGTACTTGTCGGCCAGGACCAGCTGCTTCTCGATCGTCAGCAGGACCGTGCGGAAATCCTGCCGCCCCTGTTCGTCCTCCACCTGGAACGGCAGCAAGGTCAACGGGGTCGTACGTCGGCCGAACTGCGCGTGCAGGGACTTCCTCAGCGACTGCCCCTCGCTCAGGATCCCCCGCTCGCGCACGCCGACACCGACGTAGATCAGTGTGACCGGGAAAGTGTTGGACAGGAACTTCAGCTGGTTGACCATCCTGGCCGAGTTCGAGACCCCAGCGGCCAGGAAGTGGATGTCGTCGATCACGAAAGCAGACGTACGCATGGTCAGGACCGCGTCCACCGCACGTTCCGCCAGGGTGTCGGCGTCTCCGGTCACCGGCAGCTTGTAGAACCGGCAGATCGCCGCGTTCAGGCCGCGGATCTGCGTGTTCCCACTCAGGGCAACATAGATGAGGGGAACCCTGCGGTGCCCGGCGGCCGTCGTCTCCCCGCGCAGAAGGACCTGCTGACGATAGAACTCGCGCCCGAAGTCCATGGCCGCCGTGCTCTTCCCGATCCCCGGATAGGCGTCCAGCAGGGCTGCAGGCTTGGCCTTGGACCCATCCTGGCGATTCGCGCCCACAATCTCGAACAGACTCTCGTGGAGCTCGAGGAGCTGCGGCGTCTTGATCGGACCGATGTTGGCGTGCCACACGTGTCGCCCGTCGTGGTAGCGCACCAGATCTCGCGGGGACAGGTCGGCCATCTGGGCACGCGACAACCGCTCCGGCTGGACGCGGTCCGGACCGTTGACCACCTCCAGCCAACCGTCCAGGCGCGTGGGCGAGTACTGGCGGTCGTCACCTTCGAAGGCCTCGCTCCCCGTCGGCCCGATCACCGGCTGTCCCAGACGCCGGCGTAGAAGTCGTCTTCGTCGATGACGCCGCTGGCTTCCCCGTCCCCGGGGAAGGGCGCCTCGCACTCCTGGTCCTCGTCGTCGTCCCCGCCTGGCACCACCTCGGGCTCCGGCACCGCGCGCGAGTCCAGCGCGGCGGCCGACTCCTCACTCCTGGCGGCGGCAGGTGCCACCAGCGAGGTGATGCGGCTGACCGTCGGCAGCTGGGAGACCCCGTCTCCCAGCTCGATGTCGCCCTCGCCGACCAGCCGCAACCGCTCCTGCGAGAGCCGCACCGCCATCCGGCGCTCGGTACGGTCCGCGGTCAGCCCCGCGCCCCATCGCTCCAGCAGCTCGACCAGGGCACGTTTGACGTCCGGGAAACGGTGCGCCTTGATCGCGATCCGGCGTGCGTACTTCAACGCCTCCAGGCTGGCCGGGCCGTTCAGGGCGGCTGCGTGCTCCCAGTCCAGCGCGTGCCACAGGTGCGACCGCGGATCCTGGAAGTAGATCCTCCTGATGTCCGTGCGGTCCACCGCGACCGGCCACTTGCCCGCCTGCTCGCCGCGGTGTCCGCTGATCTGGTTGCGGTACCCCTCCAGCGCGTCACCGTTGTAGCGAAGCCCGTTGATTTCCACTCCGTAGTGGTGGATCGGGCACCACTCCTCCTCCAGGAACTCCAGCGCGAGCCCCGGCCGCGACGCAATCCGCAACGGCCCTGCCCTGGTCACGCCGTGCTCGAACATTTCCAGCGGGCTCAGCTTCAGGCCCGGGACCTCGGGGACTGTCAGCCCCCGGTGATGCCGCCTGTGATAGACCAAGGTGATCCACTCGCGGATGATCGCCTCAAGCTCGTCCAGGAAGAAGTACGCCTCCTCCTCCACCTTCACCCCGCGGCTGTGCACGTCCGGGCCCTTGTAGCCGGGAAGCGCCGCCAGCAGTCCCTGGTTCAGCGTCTTGAACCACCGCTCCACCGGCTTGTCGGTGGGCGTATACGGACGGGCCGGCTGCAGGGAAATGTCGAGCTTCGCGCAGACGCTCGCGATGTGGTTCGAGACGTAGACCTTGCCGTGGTCGTAGATGATCGTCTCCGCGGCGACGGGCGGCAGCAACGGCTGGCCGTGGGCGTCCACCAGCTTCTCCGCGTCCAGCACCACGGTGGAGGGCACCCCGCAGTACGGAAGCGGCTCACCGCCGCCCGCCACCTCTCGGGGACGGATCGTCTCGAACAGGACGCCGGCCACATCCGTCGACTTCGTCGACACCGGCGTCAACCGCAGCCCTGTGATCACCCTGCTGTAGAGGTCCATCGCGACCGTGAGCTCACAGCGCACCCACCGGCAGGTCACCGGCTCCATCGCGAAGACGTCCAGACTGTTGGTGTCCAGCACCACGTACTCACCTGGCCGAGTCGCTCGCAGCCTGCCGTAGACCCCCTGCGGGCTGTTCGCGATCGACCGCTTCCCCTTCGTACTGCCCTCGAACGCATTCGTCCCCCGGCCGAGCTCCTTCAGCAGCGCGTACCCCATCGTCTGCCCCGGAATGGTCACCACACCACGGCCGTGCTCCTTGGCCAGACGCTCCTCGATCTCCGTCAGCACCAGTCCACGGACCGGGCGGCTGGACTTCTCATGCATCTTGATCACCGAGCGCGCCATGTCCAGCCAGCGCGGATCCGCCCGGTCCAGCACGCTTCGCGGCTGACGCCGACTCAGCAGCCCGGCCGGTCCAGCCCCCTCGACCCTGGACACCCATCGGCGCACCGTGGCCGGATCGACTCCGAGCTCTGCGGCCTTCGCCCGGTACCGGTGCATCAACGGCACCCCCGGCGCATAGTCCGCCCGTGGCTCACCTTCCAACGCCAGTTCATAAGACCCTAATTGGTAGCCGAAGCGAACCTCTTGGACGTGCCGGAACCGAACGGTGAGCGCGTCGTCCTCTGCGGCGCTGAGGCCACCCAGCACAGCACCGACCGCTGGCTCCGCAGGTGGGGCCTCCACCAGGAACTCCGTGGACGGATGGGCCAGCAGCACCGACAAGTCGACCTGCCGCCACGTCGGGCGACCATCCGCCGACATCTGTTGCAGCAGGACGCGACGGCCTTCGATCTCCGCGATCGTGAACTGCTCGCCGTCGTAGGTCAGCGGCAGTCCCGGCCGAAGCGTCGTCGTCCAGGAGGCACTCATGCGGACCTCCGAAGAACCCACTCGCCACTCAGCGGGCGTGACAGGTCAGTGGTCAGCCGACCAGACCACACCAGGGCCAACAGCGCCGGACGCACCTCGTGCTCTGGACGCCCGGCCGCCAGCCGCCGCTCGGCGACCGCGAGCCGGTCCCCGTCCTGCACGCATTCCCAAGCACGCTCAATATCGGCTCGCGGAACCACGCCGGGGCGGCGGTAAGCCGCGAGGAACCGGACATTCTCCAGGACCACGCGGTCCTCCCCGGACCAGATCTCGTACTCCCAACCGTGCCGCTCGACCAGCTCACGCGGCCAGGCCAACGCTTCCGCGATCCTCGGATCGGCGAGCCGAGCCTCCGGCTTGACGTTCACCACCCGCACCACGCCCGACTCCATGACCAGCAGAAAGTCCGGCACATGCCGACGTACACAGTTCCCGACCCGGGCCGTCACGTGGCACGGCTGGGCATAGATCCCGCGTACTGCGGGATCCATGTCCGCGAGCAGCAGCCGCGCCAGCTCCAGACGGCTCTCGTAGACCACCGGTCCGGCCATCGTCACCGACGCGTACCGACCCGAGTAGTGCGCCTGCCCATGAACGGAGCGGAATCTCCGCCACGGCACCGACCAAGTGAAATCGGCCAACCGCAGATCCCTGAACGGGATCTTTCGCACCGATGCGTCGTCATAGCGGACCGACGCTGTCGGCTGTTCATACTTCCCACGTACCCGAGCTGGACTCTGAACGGCCATACGATGGAAGCTAGTTACCATCCGGAGTCGGTGCGTACAGATCCGTGGAAATGCGCATCTGGTGCGCATCTCACGGGTACAGTGCGCACCGTTTCGCGGAACCTAGATGGTGGGTCGGGCGGGCCGGGCGGCCTCGATCAGCTGGCGCAGGGCGCCGTAGTACACCTCGTGGTCCGTCAGGGGCGGCAGTACGTCGGCCAGTCCGGCGGAGAGCACGGGGAACCGCTCCGGGTCCAGCGCGGCGAGGGCCGCCCGGGAGGCGGCGGTGGCCCCGGCCGGATCCCGGTGGTCCACGAAGGCCGCGCTGCCCAGGGTGAGCAGGTACATGCGGCGGTAGACGGTCATCGCCTCGGCGGCGGTCATGCCCGCGGCCACGCTGTCCGCGAGGGCGGGCTCGACCAGGCGGGCGAGCAGCTGCCGCCCGAGCCAGGGCCGGCCGCCGCGCAGGACGAGCAGTCCGGGATGGGCGGTGAGCAGCCGGTACAGCGCGCCGAACCGCTCCTCGCAGGCCTGCCCCCAGTCGGTTCCGGCGGGGATGTCGGGCAGCTGCGCGGCGAGGTGCTCGGTGCACAGGTCCAGCAGTCCGGCGAGGTCGGCGCAGCGGCGCTGGACAGTGGCGTGGGAGACGCCGAGCCGGTCGGCGAGGGCGCGGAAGCTCAGGGCCGCCGGCCCTTCCTCGTCGAGGAGGCGCAGGGCGGCGACGGCGATCGCTTCGGGGGTGGCCTGGTCCAGGGCGGTTGATCTCCTCGGCATGAGATACACCGTAACATACGACGTATCACAGCGGGCCGGGCCGCCCGTGACCTCTTTGGTGTGACATCGGTTGCGGCCATATTGCTGGTCAATGGCGGATATCAGCCGACTTCCGTTGACAGCGGGTAGTCGCCTCGCTGCACTGGGCGCACGACTGCCCCCCCACGTCAAGGAGACTCCGTGCCGCCTCGCCTGCGCGCTTCGCTCCCCTGTCTCACCGCGGCCGCCCTGTTCGCCCTGGCGCTGTCCCCCGCCCCCGCGGGGGCCGAGCCCACGGCGACCTCGGACACCCCCCTCGCCCTCACCCCGCCCATGGGCTGGAACAACTGGGCGCACTACATGTGCGACATCGACGAGGCCACGGTGGTGGCGAACGCGGACGCCCTCGTGTCCACCGGACTGGCCGCCAAGGGCTACGACACGGTGACCGTCGACGACTGCTGGATGACCAAGAGCCGCGACGCGCAGGGCGCGCTGGTCGTGGACACGGAGAAGTTCCCGCACGGCATGGCCTGGCTCGGGGACTACCTGCACGCCAAGGGCCTGAAGTTCGGCATCTACCAGGACGCCGGCTCGCTCACCTGCGAGAAGTATCCGGGCAGCGGCGCGCCCCAGGGCGGTGGCGCGGACCACTACGCGCAGGACGCCCGGCAGTTCGCCTCCTGGAAGGTGGACTACGTCAAGATGGACGGCTGCAACCTGTGGGTGCCGGAGGGCAAGACGAAGGAGCAGGCCTACCGGGACGCCTACAACGCCGTCGCCGCGGCCCTGCGCGCGAGCGGCCGCGACATGGTGCTGTCGGCGTCCGCGCCCGCCTACTTCCAGCAGGGCGAGTGGGGCGGCTCCGACTGGCACAAGGTCCTCGGCTGGGTCGGCGAGACCGGACAGCTGTGGCGCGAGGGACGGGACATCAAGGTCTACCAGCCCGCCGCCCCGGCGACCTCCCGGTGGAGCTCGGTGCTGGGCAACTACGGCTACAACCGCTGGCTCGGCCGGTACGCGGGCCCGGGCAACTGGAACGACCCCGACTTCCTGATCGCGGGCGCTCCCGGCCTCAGCGCGGCCGAGGGCCGCAGCCAGGTCGCCCTGTGGGCCATGATGGCGGCCCCGTTCATCCTGTCCTCGGACGTCTCGAAGCTCACCCCGGAGGGCCTCGCCGCCCTCGGCAACACCCGGATGATCGCCCTCGACCAGGACCCGATGGGCCGCCAGGGCGCGGTGGTCTCCTCCAACGCCACCTTCGAGATCCTGGTCCGGCCGCTCGCGAACGGCGACCGGGCGGTGGCCGTGCTCAACCGCTCCGGCGCCGCGCGGAACATCAACGTGCCGCTCGACGAGATCGGGCTGCCGTCCTGCACGGCGGACGCGCTGGACCTGTGGAGCGGGGAACGCCGCGAGGTCTCCGAGACGCTGACCGGGCGGGTCGGGGCCCACGACACCGGGGTCTGGCGGCTCACTCCGCGCGGCTGCGCCCAGGCGGTGCCGACCGGGCAGATCGTCGGTGACGGCGCCAAGTGCGCCGACGGGGCCAACACCACCGGGGTCGGCGCGGTCGTGCTCGGCGCCTGCACCGGGGCGCCCGACCAGCGGTGGACCCTGGGGCAGGACGCGAGCCTGCGGCTGGCCGGCGAGTGCCTCTCGGCGGGCGAGGACGGCCTGGTGGAGCTGGCGGACTGCACCCCCGCCGAGGAGCAGCCGCTCGGCCAGACCTGGGCGCACCGGCGCGACGGCGCCCTCGTCGAGGAGGCGAGCGGCCTGTGCCTGACGGCGCCCGCCGCGGCCGCCACCCCGGACGCCCCGGCCGAGCGCCTGCGACTGGCCCCCTGCGGCGACCACCGGGTCGACCAGGCCTGGTCCCTCCCGGTCTGACGGGCCCGCACATGACACAGCCACAGCACACGCCCCTGCCCGACCCCCGCCCGGGGCCCGGATCCGCGGCCGGATCCCCGGCCGCGGGCCCTTCCGGACGCGGAGCGGGCAGCGCGCCGCGGTCCGCGGCGCGGTCCGCGGCGCGGGCACGGCGTCCGGGGGTTCCGCGGCCGGTCGCGCTCGCCGCCGTCCCGGCGGTGCTCCTCGCCCTGCTGGGCGCGGCGGCCGCCCCGGGCGCAGCCGCGCCCGCACGGGCCGACGTACGGACGGACGCCCGGACCGCTCTCCCGGCCGGCGCACCGGCCGGTCCGCGCGCAGGGCTGCCCGCACCCGCGCCGGCGGGCGTTCCGCGGCCCGCCACCTTCGACACCGGGCCCGCGCGGGCCGCCCTGGAGCGGCTGCTGCCGCGCCACGCCGGGCAGTTCACCCTCGTGCCCGACACGGCGGCCGCGGCCGACACCTTCACCGTGTCCGGGACCCCCGGCGCGATCACCGTGCGCGGCAGCACCGGAGCCACTCTGCTCACCGGCGTCGGCTGGTACCTCCAGCACGTCGCCGGGGCGGACATCGGCTGGCCCGGCGACAGCATCGGCATGCTGCCCGCCGAACTGCCCGGCGTCCCCGCGCCGGTCACCCGCAGCGCGCTCGTGCCCCACCGGTACGCCCTCAACGACACCGACGACGGGTACTCCGGCCCGTACCGGACCTTCGAGGAGCACCAGCGGCAGATCGACCTGCTCGCCCTGCACGGCATCAACGAGGTGTTCGTGCAGGTCGGCGCCGAGTACCCGTACTACCGGGCGCTCCAGGCCTTCGGCTACTCCGCCGAGGAGCTGCGGGAGTGGGTGCCCGGCCCCGGCCACCAGAGCTGGTGGCTGCTGCAGAACCTGAGCGGCTTCGGCGGGCCGGTATCCGAACGGCTGATGCGGGAGCGCGCCGAGCTGGGCGGGCGGATCGCGGAGCAGCTGCGCGGACTCGGCATGACCCCGGTGCTGCCGGGCTACTTCGGCACCGTGCCGCCGGAGTTCACCGCCCGCAACCCCGGGTCCACCACCGTGCCGCAGGGCGACTGGGCGGGCTTCGACCGCCCGGACTGGCTGGACCCGGCCGCTCCGGCGTTCGGGAGGCTGGCCGCCGCCTACTACGCCGAGCAGCGCGCGGTGTTCGGGGACAGCACGATGTACCGGATGAGCCCGCTGCACGAGGGCGGCCAGACGGGTGCGGTGGACGTGAAGGCCGCCGCCGGCGCCATCCAGGCCGCCCTGCACGCCGCGCATCCCGGTGCGCTGTGGGCGGTGCTGGGCTGGCAGGACGATCCGACGGCGGAGCTCCTCGCCGGGGTGGACACCTCGAAGCTGCTGATCCTGGACGGGCTGTCGGACCGGTACAACCGCCTGGACCGGGAGACCCGCTGGGGCGGCGCCCCGTACGCGATGGGCACCATCTACAACTTCGGCGGGCACACCACGATCGGCGCGAACACCTCCGTGTGGCTCGAGCGGTTCGGGCCCTGGCGGGCCAAGGCCAACAGCGCGCTGGCCGGGATCGCCTACCTGCCGGAGGCCACCGGGACCAACCCGGCCGCCTTCGACCTCTTCACCGACCTGGCCTGGGAGCCTGGGCCGGTGGACCAGCGGCAGTGGTTCGCCGACTTCGCGGCCCGCCGCTACGGCCGGGCCGACGCCGAGGCCGCCGCGGCCTGGGAGGAGCTGCGCAAGGGGCCGTACAGCACCTCGTCGGGGCTGTGGTCGGAGTCGCAGGACAGCCTGTTCACCGCCCGGCCGAGCCTGACCGCGGTGGGATCGGCGTACTGGAGCCCCAAGTCCATGCGCTACCAGGCCGGTTCGGTCCGTCGGGCGCTGGACCACCTGCTCCGGGTGGATCCGCGGCTGCGCGGCTCCAGCGCCTACCGCTTCGACCTGGTGGACACCGCCCGGCAGGCGCTCGCCAACCACTCCCGGGTCCTGCTGCCGAAGATCAAGGCGGCGTACGAGGCCGGGGACCTGGCCCGGTTCCGCGAGCTGACCGCCGAATGGCGGGACGGGGAGCGGAAACTGGACGCCCTCACCGGCTCCGACCCGAACCTGCTGCTCGGCACGTGGCTCGCCGCGGCGCGCGCGCAGGGCGGCGACACGGCCGAGCAGGACCGGTACGAGTACGACGCACGCTCGATCCTGAGCGTGTGGGGGCGCCGCAGCACGAGCGAGGGCGGCTTCCTGCACGACTACGCGAACCGCGAATGGAGCGGCCTGGTATCGGAGTTGTACGCCCCGAGGTGGGACGCGTACTTCGACTCGCTGGAGGAGGCCCTGGTCGGTCGGACCACGCCGCGGGCCATCGACTGGCACGCCTTCGAGGAGGAGTGGGCCCGGCGGACCACCCGCCATCCGGTGCGGCCCAGCGGCGATCCGCACGCCCTCGCCACCGGGATCGCCGCGATCCTCCCGGCGGCGAACTGACCTGCACCTCCGACCTGCACCTCCGACCTGCACGACTGGCCTGCACCACTGGCCTACACCACCGCCGCGGTGACGATCACCCGATCCGGTGATCGTCACCCTCCCGTGGGAATCTCGGTCCTCTTGCGAGGGAGAACCCACCGCGCGGACCTGCGCGCGGGAGCGCCACTCGGTTCACTGGCTCGGAAACGATCAGGGGCGGCCGCCGGAGCGATCCGGCGGCCGCCCCTTGCGACGCCATGGCGGCAGGACGCGACCAGGAGTGCACCGAACATGTCCCAGACCGAACACGAGCAGTCCGCGCAGGAGCGGCCCCAGCAGGAGACGCCCCTGGAGCTGCTGACGCTGCTCGCCGCCGGGGTGGCCGACCTGGCCCTCGACCAGCTGCGGCAGTCCGCCGACCGGGCGCAGCAGGCGATGCGCCGCTCCGACCTGCGGGAGCTGTTCACCGACGGAGTGGTGGAGCTGCGCAAGCGCGGTGAACTGGCCACCCGCCGGGCGGGCGCGGGCAACGACAACTACCTGGAGACGATGGCCCGGCGCGCCGCCGAGCGCGTCGCCGCCGAAGGCCGCACCTGTGCATGACCATGCCGGCTTCAAGGAACGCATCGACGAGGTGCTGCTCCTGCTGGCCGACGAGGAGGAGCGGGCCCTGCTCGCCCTGCACACCGAACTCTCCCCACTGTGCGTGCAGTTGCGCCGCTCGCTTTCGCGCGGCAAGCGCATCCGGGCCGCGTTCCTGTACTGGGGGTGGCGGGCCGCGGGGCAGCCCGACTGCGAGGGGGTGATCCGGGCCGCGGCCGCGATGGAGCTCGTGCACGCGGCGGCCTGCACCCACGACGACATCATCGACGACAGCCTGACGCGGCACGGCCAGCCGACGGCGCACGCCGCGTTCGCCGCGGCCGGGCGGCGCTCCACCGCCCTCGCGATGATCCTCGGCGATCTGCTGATGGGGTACGCGGGCCACGTCTTCACCTCCTGCGGGCTGCCCGGGGCCTACCTCGCCCGGACCGTGCCGCTCTGGTCCACCCTGCTCCGCGAGACGATGGCGGGCGAGTTCCTGGAGGTGCTGCGCACCGACGCGGAGCCGGCCCGGGATCCGCTGGTGGCGGAGTCCCTGGAGGTCGCCCGCTACAAGACGGCGAAGTACACGGTGGAGCGGCCGCTGCACCTGGGCGCCACCCTCGGCGGCGGCTCCCCCGCCCTCCTGGACGCCTTCTCCGCCTACGGGATCCCGCTCGGTGAGGCCTTCCAGCTGCGCGACGACCTGCTGGGCACCTTCGGCGACCCGGCCAGGACCGGCAAGTCGAACCTCGACGACCTGCGGGACGCCAAACCCACCGCGCTGCTCGCGCTGACGGTGGCGGCGGCCGGCGAGGACGACCGCAGGCTGCTCGCCAAGCTGGTCGGCAACCCGGACCTCGGACCCGAAGAGGCCTGTTCCGTGCGCGAGTTGATGGAGCGGTGCGGAGCCCGGCAGCAGGTCGAGGACATGATCCGGGAGCGCATTGTACGGGCCACCGGCGCGCTGGATGCCGTACCGATGCCGGCGGAGGCGCGGTCCGCGCTGCACGAGCTGGCCGCCTCCGCGGCCGAGCGGTCGCTGTAGCCGCCACCGCCGCTGCCACCGCCACCGCCGCCGCCGCCACCGCACCCGGCCGGCCGGTCCCGCACCCGAAGACACGAGAAGGACGACCGAAGTGAACACCACCCAGAGCGGCCCGCCGAAGCCCCGCTACGACGACGCCGCACTCGACGCCCTGCGCACCCAGGGCGATCCGCTCGCCGACGAGACCGTGGCCGAGATGTTCCGGCGCGAGGAGATCGGCGACCTCAACACGCTGATGCGGTTCTTCACCACCGCCGGGGACGAGCTCCCCGAGCGGCTCCCCGCCTCCGCGCGCGCCTACTTCGAGGCGACGGCCATGCCCCCGAGCTGGGTGGACTGGGACGTGATGGAGCAGGCCCGGCTGTTCTTCACGGACAACGCGGCGCACATCAACACCGGCCTGTCGTTCGCCGCGATGCCCGCGACCTACGCCGTCCCCCGGCTCTCCCGGCTGCTCTCCTCGACGCACTCCCTCGCGTACCCCTCGCGGCGGATGGCCAACACCGGGCAGTTCGTCACCTACCTCATGCGGACCGACTCCTTCGCGGAGGGCAGCAAGTTCATCCCGGCCGCGCAGAAGGTGCGGCTGCTGCACGCGGCGGTCCGCCACCACCTGCGCCACGGCGGCCACTGGGACGTCGAGAAGGACGGACTGCCCATCTGCCAGGAGGACATGATCTGGGGTCAGATCTGCTTCTCGCTGCTGGTGCTCGACGCCATGCACCGGCTCGGCATCCACATGAGCGAGGACGGCGCGGAGGCCTACTTCTACGCGTGGCGGGTGGTGGGGGCGGTGCTGGGCTGCGACATGTCGGCCGGCCCCGAGACCCTCACCGAGGCCCGCGGCTACTGCGACCTCTACCTCCTGCGCCACCTCGGCCCCTCGCCCGAGGGGGTCCACCTCACCGCGCAGCTGCTGCGGATGTACGAGGACGTGGTCCCCGGCACCCTCTTCGACCCGATGGTGCCCGCGACCGTCCGCTACCTGGTCGGCGACACCATCGGCGACTGGCTGGAGGTCCCGCGCAGCCCCTGGGACACGGCGGCGAAGACCGTGCCCGTGTTCCTCGGCCTGCTGGAGACGATCGAGGACAGCAGCCCCTACGCGGAGTGGGCGCTCGACAAGGCGGGGTCGCTGCTCGCCGGGTTCGAGCTGTCCTCGCTGACCCGGGGCCGGGTGATGCACCACGCCATCCCGGCGGAGCTGAAGACCGAGTACGGGGTGAAGCCGCCCCGGCCGGGGCGCTGGGTGCCCCCGGCCCCCGTGCACTGACGGCCGCCACCGGCACCGGCACCCGCTTCGGTACGGCGCACGGTGCGGTGCGGTGCGCCGTACCGGCGGGGCGCGTCACACTGGCCCTGTGACAGCAGACCCGGGGCGTCGGCAGCGACTGCTCGCCGCCCTCGGCGGGGTGGTGGCGGCCGCCGCGGGACTGGCCGTGGCCGAGCTCGCCGCGGCCGCCGTCCGGCCCGAGTCCTCCCCCGTGACCGCGGTCGGCGCGGCCGCGGTCGACATCACGCCCACGGCCGTCCGGGAGTGGGCGATCCGGCAGTTCGGCGCCGCCGACAAGCTGGTGCTGACGCTCGGCATCCTCGCCGTCCTGGCCGCGGTCGCCGTCGGGGCCGGGATGCTGGCCCTGCGCCACCTCCCCGCCGGGATGGCCGTCGCGGGCGCCTTCGGGCTGCTGGGGGCGGCGGCGGCGCTCGGCCGGCCCGAGGCGACCTGGCGGGACGCCCTGCCCGCGCTCGCCGCCGGCCTGACCGCGGCCGGGGTGCTGTGGCTGCTGGTCACCGCCGTACGAAGGCCCCGCCCGTCCGGGTCACCGCCCGGCGGCGCCTGGGCCATGGACCGCCGCGGCTTCGGCCGGCTGGTCACCGCCACCCTGGCCGTCTCGGCCGGGGCCGCGCTCGCCGGGCGGCGCCTGGGCGCCTACGGCTCCGCCGGTGCGACGGCCTCCCGGGCCCGCTTCCGGCTCCCCCGGGCCACCGTGCCCGCGCCCCCGGTCCCCGCCGGCGCCGACCTCCGGGTGCCCGGGCTCTCGCCCTTCCTCACCCCCAACCGCGACTTCTACCGCGTGGACACCGCCCTGGTGGTGCCCCGCGTGGACGCCGACACCTGGCGGCTGCGCATCCACGGGGAGGGCGTGGCCAGGCCGCTGACCCTCGACCTGCGCGAGCTGCTCGCCCGGCCCCTGGTGGAGCACGACGTCACCCTCACCTGCGTGTCCAACGAGGTCGGGGGCCCGTACGCCGGCAACGCCCGCTGGCTCGGCGTCCGCCTCGCCGACCTGCTCCGCGAGGCGGGGGTCCGGCCCCCGTCCGCGGGCGGGCCCGCCGACCAGCTGGTGGCGCGCTCGGTGGACGGCATGACGATCGGCACACCCGTGGAGACCGTCATGGACGGCCGGGCGGCGCTGCTGGCCGTCGGGATGAACGGCGAGCCGCTGCCCTTCGCGCACGGGTTCCCGGTCCGGATGGTCGTACCGGGGCTGTACGGGTACGTCTCCGCCTGCAAATGGCTGAGCGAGCTGCGCCTGACCACCTTCGACGCGTACGACGCCTACTGGGTGCGCCGGTCCTGGGCGGCGCGGGCCCCCGTCAAGACCCAGTCGCGGATCGACACCCCGCGGCCGTTCGCGGCGCTCGCGCCAGGCCGGGTCGCGGTCGCCGGGGTGGCATGGGCGCAGCACCGGGGCATCGGGCGGGTCGAGGTACGGGTGGACGGCGGTCCCTGGCGGGAGGCGCGGCTCGGGGCGGCGGACGGCGTGGACACCTGGCGGCAGTGGGTGTGGCCGTGGGAGGCGACCGCGGGCTCGCACACCCTGGAGGTCCGCGCCACGGACGGGACCGGCGCCGTGCAGACGGCAGAGCGGGTCGGGACGGTGCCCGACGGGGCGACCGGCCTGCACGCGGTGACCGTACGCGTCGCGCCGGGCTCGTGAGGGCGCCGCCGGTAGATTGACGCGACAATCGGGACATCGTGCGCATGTCGTGCCGCGCGCCGTGTGCCGTGTGCCGTGTGCCGTGTGCCGTGTGCCGTACCCGTCCCGTCCCGTCCGCCTTGCCCCGTCCCCCCGTCCCGTGTCCCGTATCCCGTACGTCAGGAGCCGGCGCCGTGGAGCTGACCAGTACGTCGTTCCTCGTCACACTGATCGTCGTCACGGTGCTGGCCGTGCTCGCCGCCCTGCTCCTGTGGAACCGGATTCCGGGGCCGGGGTGGGTGCGCTGGCCGGCCCGGCTGCTGATGATCGGGCTGTGCCAGCTCACCGCCATCTGCGTGGTCGCCACCTGGATCAACGGCAGCTACGGGCTCTACGCCTCCTGGGACGACCTGCTCGGCACCGAGGCCGGGCAGGAGGCCGGGTCCGTCACCGGCCCGCCCGTGGGCCGGGCCAGGTTCACCCCGAACGGGGACGGCACCCAGAGCACCTTCTTCCGCGGCTCGCACTCCAAGCTCGCGGGCCAGGTCGTCGTGTGGACCCCACCGGAGTACAGCGCGCCGGGCGCGGACCGCACCCGGTTCCCGGTGCTGATCCTGCTGCACGGCTACCCGGGCACGCCGCGCACCTGGATCGACCTCGGGGACATGCCCGGCGCGCTGAACCAGATGGTGCAGCTGGGCGCCGCGCACCCCTTCATCGTGGTGATCCCGGAGATCTACCCGGGCGGGGTGAACACCGACTGCAGCAACACCCCGCAGCGCAAGATCGCCGACTGGCTGGCGCTGGACGTGCCCGACCTGGTCGCGCGGAACTTCCGTACGCTGCCCTCCCCCGCCGGATGGGGACTGATGGGCGTCTCCACCGGGGGCTTCTGCGCGGCCAAGCTGCCGCTCCAGTACCCGAAGGCCTTCCGGGCGGGCGCGGCCCTGGACCCCGATCCGCTGACCGGCGACCCGGAGGTGCTGCCCGATCCGGTGCTGCGGGAGCGCAACAGTCCGATGTGGCTGGTCGAGCACACGCAGAAGGCGGACGTCGGGCTGTTCCTGGCCACCTCGGCGCAGGACAAGGACAGCCCGCCGCAGCAGCTGGAGGCCTTCTCCCGGGCCGCGGCGGGCAGCGGGGTCCGGGTCAAGACCCTCGTCCGCCCGGTCGGCGGCCACAACTTCCAGACGTGGACGGGGATGTATCCGGACGCGCTGGGCTGGCTGAGCGCCGAACTGTCGCCGCCGGGGCCGGGCTAGGCGCGCCCTGCCGGATCAGGCCGGGGCGGGGCCGGTGAGCCGGACCGGCAGCTCCTCCACGCTGTTGCCGATGAAGCTGCGCTGGCGCGGGAGTCCGCCCTCGGGGACCGCGAGGTCCAGGTCGGGGAAGCGGGTGAAGAGCCGCTCCAGGGCGATGGTGGCCTCCAGACGGGCGAGCGGGGCGCCCACGCAGTAGTGGGCCCCGTGCCCGAAGGACAGGCCGCGGGCGGCGGTGGGGCGGGTGAGGTCGAACCGGTCGGCGTCCGGTCCGTGGAAGGCCTCGTCCCGGCCGGCCGCGGTGTAGCCGGCCAGGACGGGGGTCCCCCGCGGGATCACGGTTCCCCCGAGGGGCAGGTCGCGGGTGGGGTAGCGGAACGGGAACCAGCTGATCGGACTGTCCCAGCGCAGGGTCTCGTCCACCACGTCCGACCAGGTGGCCTTCCCCTCGCGGACGAGGGCGAGCTGGTCGCGGTGGGTGCACAGCGCGCGCACCGCGTTGCTGATGAGGTTGAGGGTGGTCTCGTGGCCCGCGATGAGCATCAGCCGCATGGTGCCCGTGAGTTCGGCCTCGCTGAGCCGGTCCCCGTCGCCCTCGCGGGCGGCGATCAGGGCGCTGGTGAGGTCCTCGCCGGGGCTCGCCCGGCGGGCGGCCGCGATGGTGCCGATCAGCTCGACCAGTTCGCGTACGGCGGCCATCACCTCGGCCGGGGCGGTGTCGGTGGAGACGATCACGGTGTTGGACAGGTGGTGCAGCCGGTCCCGGTGCTCGGGATCCACCCCGAGCAGCTCGCAGATGACGCTCATCGGCAGGGGCAGGGCGACGTGCGTGCGCAGGTCGGCCGTCCCGTCGGGGGATGCGGCCGCGGCGCGCTCCAGGTCGTCGAGGAGCCGGGCGGTCAGCTCCTCGACGCGCGGCCGGAGCCGTTCCACCTGGCGCGCCGTGAAGGCCTTGCCGACCAGGGCGCGCAGCCGGCGGTGGTCGGCCTCGTCGGCGGTGTGCATGCCCCGGGCGTCGGCGAAGACCCGCAGCGGCCAGTCCGGGGGGATGGTGCCGTCGTGCAGGGCCGGGAAGTGCCGGCCGTCCTTGGCCACGTCGGGATGGGCCAGGAACTCCCTGAGCGCCTCGTGCCCCAGCACGACCACGCCGGGCACCCCGCCGGGCAGTACGACCTCCGCCACGGCGCCCCGTGCGCGCAGCCGGGCGTTGAGGGCGTGCGGGCAGCCGCCGGCGGGGTCGATCACGTGCGGGAGGTGCGGGGTGTTCGGGGTGTCCGAGGCGTGCGGGGCGGACGAGAGGGGGGAGGACAAGCCGCTTCTCCTGACCTGTGAACGGGACTCGGTCAACAGTGCGGCCTGGCGGGCCGGTTGGACAAGGCCGCCCCGCCGCGGCTCAGAACCAGCCGAGCGTGAGCGCGAAGGACGTGCCGGCGGTGGCTCCGGCCGAGTCGGTCGCGGTGGCGCTGATCTGGAGGGTGCCCGTGGTCCAGGGCTTGCCGCTGATGCGCCCGGTGCCGCTGTCGAGGGTCAGGCCCCAGGGCAGGCCGGTGGCGGCGTACCGGACCGGGGGATTGCCGCCGGTCGCGGCGAGCTGGATGGTGCAGGACTGGTTGAACTTGCAGTTCTGCGGGCCGGGGTTGGCGAGCTTCAGGTCACCGGGGGTGGGGGTTGGGGTGGGCGTCGGAGTCGGCGTGGGGGTCGGGGTGCCGCCGCATCCGGGGGTGGCCTCCGGAGGCAGGGGCACCCGCCAGATCTGGGTATCGTTCTCCGATCCGACGAGCAGGTTCGCGCAGTCGGCGTACGTCACCGTCTCGCCCTGCGACTGGGCGGGCAGGGCGACGTCCGCGAGCTTGGCCCCCGAGGCGGCGTACACCGAGGCCGTGTTGGCGCCCAGCGGGCCCCCGCTGCGCAGGGTGTACGAGGCTCCCGTCGGCGAGAACGCCCCGTCGGTGGCGAACACCGGGCCCGGCCGGACCGCGGTCAGGGTGTTGACCTGGCCGGTCACGGGCGGCAGCGGGGCCTGGTACAACCGGCCGGCCGCTCCGATGAGCTTGCTGGCGATGTAGAGCCGGCCGGTGAGGGGGTCGGCGAGCAGGGACTCGGCGTCGTGCCTGCCGTCGGCGTAGGCGAAGCGGTGGGTCACCGGCGTGACCGTGGCGTTGGCGAGCTGCTCGGGTTCGGCGAACGAGTGCACGGTGATCTCCGCGCGGCCGCTGAAGTTGTCCCCGATGTCGCCGACCAGGATCGCGGGGCCGCCGGCGGCGTCCTTGCCGATGGCCAGGCCCTCCCAGTCGGTGTTGCCGACGCCCGAGACGGTGAGCGTGGCCACGAGCCGTCCGGTGGCCGCGGTGCAGTCGACGGCGAAGACCTGGTTGGTGTTCCCGCTGTCGTTGACGGCGTAGAAGACGCCCGGGTGGCGCCGGCTCATGGCGAGGCCGCTCTGTTCCGCCAGGCCCCCGGGGAGGGTGCACTTCTTCTCCGGCGCGAGGCTGTCGGCGGACGTCGCGACGGGCGGAGCGAGTGCGGTCGGGGCGGTGGACGCGGTGGCGGTGGCGCTGGTCATCCAGGCGACGGCGGGCAGGATCGTGGCGAGGGCCGCGGTCGCGAGGGCGGCGGCCCGGTGGGGTGTGAGGACTGGGGACATGCTCACAATGTGATGGGACATCAGTCGGTGGCACCAGGCCGCATCGCCTCCCGTTCGAGCATCGTTCAATGCCGCGACGGCATGGCCCGGGCGGTCCGGTCAGCGCACCGGCTCGCGTACGGGCGCCTTGTGGCCGGCGTGGGCGATGAAGGCGCGGGCCGTCCGGCTCAGCTGGCGCCGGGCGTGCGCGATGCCCACGGGACGCAGCAGGGGCGGAGTGAAGGAGCGGATCTCCGCCCGGCTGCCGAAGGCCCTGAGCACCACGTCCCGGTACCAGATGAGGGACCCGCGGCCGTCGGTCACGCCCGTCACCCAGGCGAGGCGCTCGTCGACCTCGAGGGAGGGCACGGGCCGTACGCCGAGGCAGCTGAACATGGCCTCCATCTCGGTGCGCCGGCCGGTCCCCGGGGTGGGCAGCACCATCGGCAGTCCGTCCAGCATGCGGAACGGCAGCGGGTGGGGCAGGCGGGAGCCGAGCGGCGAGATCAGCACCACCTCGCGCTCCTGGATGAAGTGGGTGGCGAGCTCCTTGTCGATGGGGAGGTCGACGAGGGCCAGCTCGGAGCGCCCCTGGTTCAGCTCCTGCACGAGGGCCTCCCGGCTGTCGTGCTGCTGGAGCCGTACGTCCACCCCCGGATGCCGCTCGGTGAAGGCCGCGACCAGGTCGGCGGCCAGGTCGAGGGCCAGGGTGGGGGTGGTGACGAGGCTGAGGGAGGCCCGGGTGTCGCTGCCGTGCGGGGTCCCTATGTCGTCGATGGCCTCCACCGCGTTGAGCACGGTACGGGCCAGCCGGACGACCCGGGCCCCCTCCGGCGTGAGGTCCACCCCCCTTCCCCGCCGGGCGAGGAGTTCCACGCCGAGATCGCGTTCCATGGCCTGGACGGCACGCGACAGGGCGGACTGGGCGACGAAGACCGAGGCCGCGGCACCGGTGATGGAGCGGCAGTCGGCGACGGCGACGAGGTAGCGGAGCTGCGCGAGAGTGGGCGTCATGACCGGACGGTAACCGCGTGAGGCTGTACCTGTAAGGGCCGTCGGGTGAACAACTCCCGCGCCTCGGCGCGGCGTTCATGCCCGGTCGGCGGCGAGGCATGCCGGTACGGCATGCCCGCCGGGAGGCGGTACGGCGGCCCGCGCGGCGGGGGCGGCGCGGCTGTGCGGGAATCGCCCCAGGCCATCGGCTCGGCGGGCCCGTGCCGCGGGTCCGTCCGGGGTGCGTGCGGGGTGGTCCGGCGGGACCGATAACGCGAAGCAACCTATTCCGCATGGCTGTTGACAGTGCGGGGCGGCCACCGCACGATGCATCGCGGCGTGAGGGTGTTTGACCACTGCTCAAGCCCGCCCTACCGCCGGCGGGCCGCCCGGCCGATGTGCGAGACCGACGCACCCCCCGTTCTCACTTTCTTCCGTTCTTCCGCTCTGTACTGCGCCATGTCACACAGCATTGGAAGAGGAGCGCCCGTGACCCCCCATCCCCCGCAGTCCGCCGCCGCCCGCGATCTGGTCGTCGCGGTGACCCCGTTCGAGGAACCCCAACCGCGGATCGTGACCGCCGCCGAGCGCGCCGGCGCCCTCGGACTGCTCGACCTCGGCCGGGATCCGGCCGCCGCGCGGCGGGCGTTCGCGGAGCTGGCCCACCGGCTCGGAGGCCGTGGCGGCGGGGGCGGCGGGGGTGGGCGTGGGGGCACCGGCATGGGCACAGGCACGGGCACCGGCATGGGCACCGGCATGGGCACCGGCATGGACCCGGGCACGGACACCGGCGCGGGCACGAGCACGGGTACGCGCGGCGGGGCCGACGGGAGCGCGGGGCGCGGCGACGGCCGGTACGGGGTGCGGGTGCCCGCGGGCTGCCCGCTCGGCCCCGGGGAGCTGCCGGACGCGGTGGACACCGTGCTGCTCGCCGACCCCGGCTCCCACACGCCGGAGCAGGTGGCCGCCTGGTCCGCGGCGGCCGGCCGGCCCCGGGTGTGGGCCGAGGTCACCAGCCGCGCCGAGGCCGCGCGGGCCGTGGCCGCCGGGGCGGAGGCTCTCGTCGCCAAGGGCCACGAGGCCGGCGGCCGGGTGGGCGGCACCACCACCTTCGTGCTGCTCCAGCAGCTCCTCGCCGCGGCCGGGGCTGGGGCCGGGGTGCCCGTGCGGGCCTGGGGCGGGATCGGGCCGCACACGGCGGCCGCGGCCGTCGCGGGCGGAGCCGCGGGCGTGCTGCTCGACGTACAACTCGCGCTGACCACCGAGGGCGAGGCGGGCCTGCCCGCCGAAGTGAGCGCGACGCTGCGGGCGATGGACGGCTCCGAGACCCGGCTGGCCGACGGGCACCGAGTGTTCGCCCGGCCCGACCTGACCCGGCCCGAGGGACCGGTGCCCACCCTGCTCGGCGCCCGGGACCTGCGGACGCAGCTGCTGCCCGTCGGCCAGGACGGGGCGTCGGCCGCCCGGCTGGCCGCGCGGCACCGGACCACCGGCGGGGTGCTCCAGGCGGTCCGGGCGGCCGTCTCCGGGCATCTGGCCGCCGCCGTACGGGCCCGGCCGCTCGGGCGGCCGCTCCCCGTCGCCCAGGGGCCGATGACCCGGGTGAGCGACCAGGCGGCCTTCGCCGAGGCGGTGGCCGCCGCGGGCGGGGTCCCGTACCTCGCACTCGCCGTGATGGAGGGCCCCGACGTGCGCCGGCTGCTGGCCGAGAGCGCCCGGCAGCTCGGGGACCGCCCGTGGGGCGTGGGCCTGCTCGGCTTCGCCCCGGCCGAGCTGCGCGCGGAGCAACTGGCCGCCGTGGCCGAGGCCCGGCCCCCGTACGCGATCATCGCGGGCGGCACCCCGGCGCAGGCGGCCCCGCTGGAGGCGGCCGGCATCCGGACCCATCTGCACGTGCCCTCGCCCGGACTGCTGGAGCGGTATCTCGCGGAGGGTGCGCGGCGGTTCGTGTTCGAAGGGCTGGAATGCGGCGGGCACGTCGGGCCGCGCGCCTCGTTCCCGCTGTGGGAGGAGCAGATCGAGCTGCTGCTGTCCTGCCCCGAACCCGAGGCCCTGGACGTGCTGTTCGCGGGCGGGATCCACGACGCGCGCTCGGCCGCGATGGCGGTGGCAGCGGCCGCCCCGCTGGCCGAGCGGGGGGCCCGGGTCGGCGTACTGATGGGCACCGCCTACCTGTTCACCGAGGAGGCGGTGGCGGCGGGCGCGGTGGTGCCAGGCTTCCAACGGGCCGCGCTGGACTGCGAGCGGACCGTGCTGCTGCACACCGCCCCCGGCCATGCGACGCGCTGCGCGGCCACCCCGTACGCCGACACCTTCGAGTCGACCCGGCGCCGCCTGGCCGAGGCCGGCGCCGAGCCGCGCCGCGTGTGGGAGGAGCTGGAGGGCCTCAACCTGGGCCGCCTCCGCATCGCCAGCAAGGGCCTGCGCCGGGCCCGTTCCACTGCGGACGCGTCCGCGGCGGACCCGTCCGGGACCAACGGATCTCACGGGTCTCACGGGTCACACGGGTCCGCGCTGGAGCCCGTGTCCGAGGAGCAGCAGTACGACGAGGGGCTGTTCATGCTCGGGCAGGCCGCCACCCTGCGGTCCGCGACCACCACCGTCGCCGCGCTGCACGCGGAGGTCACCGAGGGGGCGATCGGGGTGCTGGAGCGGCGGGCGCGGGAGTTGGCCGCGGCGGCCGCCGGACCGGCCCCGGCCGCGGACCCGCTCGACATCGCCAT
This sequence comes from Streptomyces sp. NPDC058525, assembly GCF_042719495.1. NCBI lineage: Bacteria > Bacillati > Actinomycetota > Actinomycetes > Kitasatosporales > Streptomycetaceae > Streptomyces > Streptomyces sp. NPDC058525. The sequence continues at coordinate 23,589 of NZ_JBHXNP010000066.1, read as the reverse complement.
CGTCGGAATGGCCTGCGCCTACCCGGGCGCCCCCGACCTCGCCGCCTACTGGGCGCGGATCCTGGCCGGGGAGGACGCGGTGACCGAGGTGCCGGCCGAGCGCTGGGACCCGGAGCTGTACTACGACCCCGACCCGGCCCGGGCCGGCGAGCGCACCCCGTCCCGCTGGGGCGGCTTCCTCGGCCCGGTGCCCTTCGACGCGCTGGCGCACGGCATCCCGCCGGCCTCCCTGTCCGGGATCGAACCGGTCCAGCTGCTGGCACTGGAGATCTCGGCGCGGGCCCTCGGCGACGCCGGGTACGGCAAGGGCCGTGCCTTCGACCGGACCCGGACCTCCGTGGTCTTCGGTGCGGAGGCCGGCACCGAGCTGGCGGGCGCGTACGGGCTGCGGGCCCTGCACCCCGCCTACCTGGGCGAGCTGCCGCCCGAGCTGGACGAGCAGCTGCCGCGGCTCACCGAGGACTCCTTCCCCGGGATCCTCGCCAACGTGATCGCCGGCCGGGTCGCCAACCGCCTCGACCTCGGTGGCGCGAACTGCACGGTCGACGCGGCCTGCGCCTCCTCGCTGGCCGCACTGGACCTGGCCTGCCGCCAACTGTGCGACCTCGACAGCGACATGGTCATCTGCGGCGGCGCGGACGTGCACAACGGCATCAACGACTACCTGATGTTCGCCTCGGTGCGCGCCCTGTCCCCCAGCGGCCGCTGCCGGCCCTTCGACGCGGACGCCGACGGGATCGCGCTCGGCGAGGGCGTGGGCGCGCTGGTGCTCAAGCGGCTCGCGGACGCGGAGCGCGACGGCGACCGGGTGTACGCGGTGATCAAGGCGGTCGGCGCCTCCAGCGACGGCCGGTCCCTCGGCCTGACCGCGCCCCGCCCGGAGGGGCAGCGGCGGGCGCTTGAGCGGGCCTACGCCCGGGCGGGCGTCTCGCCCGGCGAGGTGGGGCTGGTCGAGGCGCACGGCACCGGCACGGTGGTCGGCGACTCCACCGAACTGGCCGTACTGAGCGAGCTGTTCACCGCCCACGGGGCCGCGGCGGGCTCGTGCGCGCTGGGCTCGGTGAAATCGCAGCTCGGGCACACCAAGTGCGCGGCCGGGCTGGCCGGCCTGATCAAGGCCGCCCGGGCGGTCCACGCGGGCGTGCGGCCGCCGACCCTGCACATCGGCACGCCGAACCCGGCCTGGCGGCCCGAGACCAGCCCCTTCGTCTTCGACGCGGAGGCCCGGCCCTGGGCGGTGCCCCCGGAGCGGCGGATCGCCGGGGTGAGCGCCTTCGGCTTCGGCGGAACCAACTACCACGCGGTGCTGGCCGGTTACGCGGGATCCGAGGAGCCGCGGCACGGCCTGGAGGAGTGGCCGGCCGAGCTGTTCTGCTTCCGCGGCGAGGACCGGCGGGCGGCGGGCCGGGCGATGGCCCGGCTCGCGGCCCGGCTGGAGGAGAACGACGCGGCCGGACGGCCGTGGGCGCTGCGCGACCTCGCTGCGGAGGCCGCGGCCTCCGGCTCCGGCCCGGTCCGCGTCGCGGTCGTCGCGGCCGGTCCGGACGAGCTAGCGGCGCGACTGGAGCAGGCTCGGGCCTTCACCGCGGGCGAGGGGGTCCACGTACGGGAGGATTCGGCGGATCCGGGCCGGGTCGCCTTCCTGTTCCCCGGGCAGGGCAGTCAACGCCCCGGGATGCTGGGCGAGTTGTTCATGGCGTTCCCGGCGCTGCGCACGCTGCTGGACGAGGCGCCGGCTCCGGTGGTCTCGGCCGTCTTCCCGCCGTCGGCGTTCACGGCCGAGGGACGGGCCGCGCAGCGGGCGGCGGTCACCGACACCCGGGTGGCCCAGCCCGCCCTCGGCCTGACGGGAGCGGCGGCGCACCGGCTGCTCACCGGCCTCGGCGTCCGGCCGGACTGCGCTGCCGGGCACTCGTACGGGGAGCTCACCGCGCTCTGGGCGGCCGGGGCCTACGACACGCGGAGCCTGCTGCGGCTGAGCGCGGCCCGGGCCGAGGCGATCCTCGCCGCCGCCGGAGCGGATCCGGGATCGATGGCGGCGGTGTCGGCCGCGCCCGAGGAGGTACGGGAGATCGCCGCGCGGGCCGGGTGCGTGGTGGCGAACCACAACGCGCCCCGGCAGTGCGTGGTCTCGGGGCCGACGGAGGCCGTGTCGGCGGCGGTCGCGGCGCTGCGCGAGGCGGGCCGGTCGGCCGAACCCCTGCCGGTGGCCTGCGCGTTCCACAGCGAGGTCGTCGCGGGAGCGGCGCCCGCGCTGGCGGCGGAGCTGGCGCGGACGGCGGTGTCCGCGCCCGGCATCCCCGTCTGGTCGAACGCGACGGCCGCCCCCTACCCGGCCACCGCCGAGGGGGTACGCGGCCTTGCCGCACGCCAGGTCGCGGAGCCGGTCCGGTTCGTGGAGCAGGTGGAGGCGATGTACGCGGCGGGCTTGCGCACCTTCGTGGAGGCGGGGCCCGGCCGGGTGCTGTCGGGGCTGACGGCCCGGATCCTGGGCGAGCGTCCGCACACGGTGGTGCCGCTGGACGTCCCGGGCGAGCACGGCCTGCTGCGGCTGGTGACGGCGCTGGCCGAACTGGCCGCGGCGGGCGTGCCGGTGGAGCCCGAGGCACTGTTCCGCGGCCGGACCGCCGCCCTGCCCGACCGCGCCCCGCGCAGGCCCGGCTGGCTGGTGGACGGCCACCTGGTGCGCACCGCCGACGGCGCACCGGTGGCCGGGGGCCTGCGGCCCGCCCTCCGGGTGACCGCGCCCCCCGCGGCGGCGCCGGCCGCCGACCGGCGCGAGGAGGCGGTGTTGGAGTACCTGCGCGGCACCCGTGAGCTGGTCGAGGCGCCGCGGGAGGTGCTGCTCGGCTACCTGGGCGCGCCCGGGGGCGCGCCGCGTCCGGCCGCCCGGCCGGGCGACGCGGACGGCCCGTGGGCCGCGGACCGGCCGGTCCTGGCGCCGGCCGCCGCCCACGAGCCGTGGCCCGAGGCGGGCGCCCCGGGCTCGGGCCGGCCCGGCGAGGCGGTTGTGGTGCGGGCGGCGGGCGCGCGGGCGGCGGTCCGGACCCCGGAGGAGGTCATGGAGGCGGTCCTGGAGATCGTCCACACCCGGACCGGATACCCCAGGGACATGCTCGACCCAGGGCTGGACCTGGAGGCGGACCTGTCCATCGACTCCATCAAGCGGGTCGAGATCATCGGCGCCCTCGCCGACCGGATCGGGCTGCCCCAAGACCCGGGCGGGTCCGCCGAGTCCGCGGTGGAGGAGCTGTCCCGGATCAAGACCCTGCGCGGGATCGTGGACTGGGTCACCGCCCACACCGGCGAGCCGGAACCGGCGGCGGAACCAGAACCGGCACGGGCACCCGAACCGGCACCGGCACCGGCACCGGCGTCCCACGGAGCGGCGGTGGCGGAGACGGGACCGGCCCGGGTGCCAGCCCCGGTGCCGGTGCCGGTGCCGGTGCCGGTTCGGGTGCCGGGGCCGGTGCGGGTCGCCCGGCTGCGGGTGGACACCGTGCCCGTGCCGGCGGCCGGCGGGGACCCGGGGACCCTGCGCGACCTGCGGATCGGGGTGGTCCAGGACGGCCAGGGGCTCGCCCCGGCGCTCTGCGCGGCCCTGCGCGCCTGCGGAGCCGAGGCGCTGCCGCTGACCGAGGCCGGGCCCGGGTTCGACGGGATCGTCGACCTGACCGCCCTGCGGACCGGCGCCGAGCCCGTGCTCCCCCAGGTCTTCCCGGGGCTGCGGCAGGCCCTGGCCGGCGGGACGCCCAGGCTGCTGCTCGTCACCGCGGCCGGCACCCCGGGCGCCGGTCTGCACGGCTTCGCGCGCAGCGCCGCCCTCGAGTTCCCCGGCACGCTGGTCCGCGCGGTGGACGTCCATCCCAAAGAGGCCGCCGAGCAGGTCGCCGCACAGCTCCTCGCCGAGCTGAGCTGCCCGACCGGGGCCGGCACCGGGGCCGGCACGGGGGCCCAGACCGGCGCAGGCGCCGACGCCGACGCCCCGGCCTCGGTCGGCTACACGGCCGACGGGACGCGCGTCACCCGCCGCCCCGTTCCCGCGCCGCTCGCCCCGGCCGGGGACGCACCGCCCCTCGGCCCCGGCTCGGTGGTCCTGCTCACCGGCGGGGCCCGCGGCATCACCGCCCGCACGGCGCTGGCCCTGGCCCGCGCCACCGGCTGCCACGTGGAACTGCTCGGGCGCACTCCCGAACCCCCGGCGGAGCCGGATGGGTTCGGGCAGGCCACCGACCGGGTGGCGCTGCGGGCCGCGCTGATCGCGACGGGGCTGCGCACGCCCGCCGAGATCGAGGCGGCGGCCTCGCGGATCCTCGCCGAGCGCGAGGTACGGGCCACCCTGGCGGCCCTGGCCACGGCCGCGGCCTCGGTCCGCTACCACTGCGCCGACGTCACCGACGAGGCCGCCGTACGGGCCGTGGTGGCCGAGGTGCGCGCCCGGCACGGCCGGCTGGACGGCATCGTGCACGGCGCCGGGGTGCTGCGCGACGGCCTGCTGCGCGACAAGCAACCGGCGGACTTCACCGAGGTGTTCACCACCAAGGTGGCCGGTGCCCGGCACCTGGCCGCCGCGGCCGCCGAGCACGGGACGGGGCCCGCGCCCCGCTTCCTGGCCCTGTTCGGGAGCGTCGCCGGGGTCTACGGGAACCGCGGCCAGTGCGACTACGGGGCGGCCAACGACGCCCTCGACGGCCTGGCCCGCGCCTGGGCCGAATCCTTCCCGGGCCGGGTGCTGTCCGTGGACTGGGGCCCGTGGGCGGCGGACGCGGGCGGGATGGTCACCCCCGAGCTGGAGCGCGCGTACGCCCGGCGCGGCATCCCGCTGATCGTGCCGGAGGCGGGTACCGCCGCGTTCCTGGACGAACTGGCGCACGGGGCCGACGTACAGGTGGTCCTGATGGCGGACGGGGGCCACGGCGATGAGTGAGCGTCAGCGGCGCGGCCCGCGCCCCACGGACGCGGCGATCGTCGGGATGGGCGCGGTGTTCCCCGGAGCCGGCGATCTGGCGGCCTACCGGCGCAATCTGCTCGCCGGTACGGACTCCATCGGCGAGGTCCCTCCGGGGCGCTGGGACCCCGAGGTGTACTACGACCCGGCGGGCGCCACCGGACCGGCGGCGGGCGACCGGTTCTACTGCCGGCGCGGCGGGTTCGTCGACGGCCTCGCCGCCTTCGACCCGACGCGGTTCGGGATCATGCCGGCCGCCGTGGAGGGGGCCGAGCCCGACCAGATGCTGGCCCTGCACGCGACGGCCGAGGCCATCGCGGACGCGGGCGGCGAGGACCGGCTGCCGGCCGACCGGTCCCGGATCGGGGTGGTGCTGGGGCGCGGCGGGTTCATGGGCGTGGCCACCGCACGGCTCGACCAACGGGTGCGCACCGCCCACCAGTTGGCGCAGACCCTGCGAGAGCTGGCGCCGGAGCTCGGCGAGCGGCGGATCGCCGAGGTGCGCTCCGCCTTCCAGGAGGCGCTGGGCCCGGAGCGTCCGGACGCCTCGATCGGCCTGGTGCCGAGCTTCACGGCCGCCCGCACGGCGAACCGGCTGGACTTCCGCGGCCCCGCCTACACCCTGGACGCGGCCTGCGCCTCCTCGCTGCTGGCGGTTGACCAGGCGGTGGGGCTGCTGGCGGGCGGGCGTTGCGACGCGGTGGTCGCGGGGGCCGTGCACCACTGCCACATCGCGACGCTGTGGAGCGTGTTCACGCAGCTGCGGGCGCTGAGCCCGAGCGAGCGGATCCGGCCCTTCGACCGGCGGGCCGACGGGACCCTGCTGTCCGAGGGCACCGGGGTGGTGCTGCTCAAGCGGCTCGCGGACGCGGAGCGGGACGGCGACCGCGTCTACGCGGTGATCCGCGGTACGGGCGTGGCCGGCGACGGCCGGGCGGCGAGCTTGATGAGCCCCCTGGTCGCCGGTCAGGTACGGGCCCTGGAGCGGGCCTGGCGCGAGGCCGGGCTGGATCCGCGGGCCCCGGGCGCGCTGGGCCTGCTGGAGGCGCACGGCACGGGGACGCCGGTCGGGGACGCGGCCGAACTCGACACCCTCGCCCAGGTGTTCGGGCCGCCTGCGGCCGGGCACCCGGGGATCGGCTTCGGCTCCGTGAAGTCGATGCTCGGGCACACCATGCAGGCCTCCGGCATGGCCGGGCTCATCAAGGCCGCCCTCGCCGTGCACGAGGGCGTGCTGCCGCCGACCCTGCACCTGGAGGAGCCGCACCCGGACCTGGCCTCGACGCGGATGCGGCCGGTGACGGCGGCGGAGCCGTGGGAGCGCGGGCCGGAGCCGCGCCGGGCCGGGGTCAACGCCTTCGGCTTCGGCGGGATCAACGCGCACGTGGTGCTGGAGGAGGCCCCCGGGGCCGCCCGCGCGGCGCCCGTCCGCCCGGCCGCGGCCCGGCAGGCGGGCCGCCGGTTCCTGCCCGTGGGGGCTCCGGCCGCGCCGGTGGGGGCGCCCGCGCGGGGCGGCGTACTGCTGCTGGCCGGGGAGGGTCCGGCGCAGCTGTCGGCCCTGCTGGCGGCGGGCCGGCCGGTGTCCGGGGGCGACGGGCCCTGCCGGCTGGCGGTGTTCGGGCCGACACCCCAGCGGCTCGCGCTGGCCGCGAAGGTCGTGGCGCGCGGGCGGGCCTGGCGGGGGCGCGGGGACGTCTGGTTCACACCGCAGCCGCTGGGCGGCCGTACGGCCTTCCTGTTCCCGGGCCTGGAGCCGGAGTTCGCGCCGGTGGTCGGCGATGTCGCGGAGCGGCTGGGCGCGCCGGCGCCCCTCCTCACCCGGGGGACGTCGCTGGTGGAGCGGGCCCTGGACGCGATCGCCACGGGCCGGTTCTTCGCCCGGGTGCTGCCCGAACTCGGCATCGGGGCCGATCTGCTGGCGGGGCACAGCCTCGGCGAGTGGGCGGCGATGGTGGCCGCCGGAATGTACCCGCAGGAGGCGGCCGACACCTTCCTGGAGTCGCTGCGCCCGGGCGACCTGCGGGTCCCGGACCTGGTGTACGCGGCGCTGGGCTGTGGCGCGCCGCGCGCCGAGGCGGCCCTGCACGGACTGGACGCGGTGGTGGTCAGCCACGACAACTGCCCGCACCAGTCGGTGGTGTGCGGGGAGCCGGGCCAGGTCGCGGTCGCCATCGCGCGGTTGCGCGGCGAGGGCGTGCTCGGTCAGGAGCTCCCCTTCCGGTCCGGCTTCCACACGCCGATGTGGGAGCCGTACCTCGGCCAGGTCCGCGCCGCCTTCCGGCGGCTGCCGCTGCGGACCGGCACCCTTCCGGTCTGGTCGGCCACCACGTGCGCGCCGTTCCCCGCGGAGCCCGACGAGGTGCGGGAGCTGGTGGTCCGGCACCTCTTGGAGCCGGTCCGCTTCCGCGAGCTGACACTGCGGCTGTACGAGGAGGAGGGCGTGCGCGGCTTCGTCACGCTGGGCCCGGGCAGTCTGCCGGGCTTCGTCGAGGACACCCTGCGCGGCCGTCCCCACCTGTCGGTGTCCACCTCCTCCCCGCGGCTGACGGGCATGGCGGCGCTGCGCCGCACCTGCGCCGCGCTCTGGGCGGAGGGGTACGCCCCCCGCTGGGACCTGCTGGCCGAAGCGGAGGCCGACGCCGACCCGGCCCCCGCCCCGGCGGAGGCCCCGGCAGAGGCCCCGGCGGACGCCCCGGCGGAGGCCCCGGTGAAAGCCCCGGTGCAAGCCCCGGCCCACGCCCCGGCGGACCCGCCCCGCACGGCCGCCGGCCGGGGCGTGCCGCTGGACCTCGGCTCTCCGCTGGTCCGGCTCGGGGAGGCGGCCCGCGCCTCGCTGGGCGGTCTGCTGACCGCGCGGGCGCCGGGAGCGCCTGGCACACCGGGAGCGCCTGGCACACCCGTAGCACCGGGCGCACCGGGCGCACCGGCGCGGCCGGCCGGCCCCCGCCCGGTCCTGCTGTCCGCGCTGGACGCGGTGCTGGCCGACACCGGGGCGGCGGCCAGGAGCGTCACCGAGGCCTGGTCGGCCGGACGCACGCCGGACACGGCGACCACCCAGGGCCAGGGCCAGGCCCCGGCCCCGGCCCCGGCTCCGGCTCCGGCTCCGGCTCCGGCTCCGGCTCCGGCTCCGGCCCAGGCTCCGGCCCAGGCCCAGGCCCAGGCCCAGGCCCAGGCCCAGGCCCAGGCCCCGGCTCCGGCTCCGGCCCAGGCCCAGGCCCCGGCTC
>NZ_JBHXNP010000066.1:0-15317 GCF_042719495.1 Streptomyces sp. NPDC058525 | reverse complement strand
GGCTCCGGCCCAGGCCCAGGCCCAGGCCCAGGCCCAGGCCCAGGCCCAGGCCCCGGCTCCGGCTCCGGCCCAGGCCCAGGCCCCGGCTCCGGCCCAGGCCCAGGCTCCGGCCCAGGCCCAGGCCCAGGCCCAGGCCCAGGCCCAGGCCCAGGCCCCGGCTCCGGCTCCGGCCCAGGCCCAGGCCCCGGCTCCGGCCCCGGCTCCGGCCCAGGCCCAGGCCCCGGCTCCGGCTCCGGCCCCGGCCCGAGGCGGTTCCGGCGGGCCCCGGGGCACCGAGCGCCTGCGGCTCTCCCTGGCCGCGCTGCCCTACGTACGGGACCACTGCGTGTACCTCCAGCCCGACGGCTGGCCCGAGGACTCCGACCGGTTCCCGGTCGTCCCCATGACCACCATGCTGGAGCTGGCCGCCGGGGCCGCGCTGCGGCACGCCCCGCCCGGTCTGCACGTCGTCGGCTACGAGGACGTACGGGCGCTGCGCTGGCTGGCCGTCGAACCGGCCGTCGACGTCGAGGTCACCGTCCGGGGCGACGGGCCCGGCCGGGCGCGCGTCACCCTCGGCGCGTACGCCTCGGTGGTCGTGCTGCTCGGCGAGCGGTACGGGCGGCCGCCCGCGCCCGACACCACGCCGCTGCGCGATCCGCGGCCGGCCCCGGTCAGCGCCGAGGCCCTCTACCGCGACCGGTGGATGTTCCACGGCCCGCGCTTCGCCGCCGTGCACGAGGTGCGGACCGTCGGCTCGGACGGCATCGAAGGGGTGCTGCGGGCCCTCCCCGACCCCGGGGCGCTGCTCGACGCCGCCGGCCAGCTCTTCGGGCACTGGATGCAACTGAGGCTGCCCGTCGACCGGTTGGTGTTCCCGGCCACCGTGGACCGGATCCGCTTCTGCGGGCCCCCGCCCGCCCCCTCGGCCCTGGTCGCCGCCACGGCCCGGATCCGCGAGGTGCACGACACCACGGTCCGCGGCGACCTCGAGCTGCGCCGGGCCGACGGCGAGGTGTGGGCCCGGATCGAGGGCTGGACGTACCGCCGGTTCGGCGCCGACGAGCGGGTCTGGCCGATGAAGTTCACCCCCGAGGTGTGCGGCATCGGCGAGCCCCGGCCCGAGGGCTGGTGCCTGGCCCGCCGCCGCTGGACCGATCCCGCCTCCCAGGAACTGGTCATGCGCCGCTACCTCGGCGCCGCCGAGCGGGCGGCGTACGAGGGGCTGTCGCCGCGCGCCCGGGCGCCGTGGCTGCTGGGCCGGATCGCCGCCAAGGACGCGCTGCGGCAGCTGCTGTGGGACGGCGGGGCCGGGCCGGTGTTCCCGGCGGAGGTGCCCATCGGCAACGACGCGGCGGGCCGGCCGCTCGCCGAGGGGCCGCTCACCCGGGGCCTGCGGCTGTCGATCGCCCACAAGGACCGGATCGCGGTCGCCCTCGCGCAGCGCGGGCACGCGGTCGGCATCGACGTGGAACAGGTGACCGCCGACCCGGACGCGCTGGTCCGGATCGCCCTCGGACCGCAGGAGGTCCGGCTCGCCGAACGGCTGGCCGCCTGCGAGGGCACCGGCCTGCCGGCCGCCCTGACCGCCGTGTGGTGCGCCAAGGAGGCCGCCGCCAAGGCCGACGGCAGCGGGCTCGGCGGCCGCCCGCGGGACTGGCGGGTGACCGAGGACCCGGACTCCGGCGCGCTGCTGGTGCGCTCCCCCGACGGGCACCCGTACCCGGTCCGCACCACCCTGCTCGCCACCGATCCGCTCGACCACGTCGTCGCCTGGACCGCCCGCGCCGAAACGGCGCCGTCCCCCGTCCCCTTCCACCTCACGGAGACCCGTCATGGCACCTGACATCCTCGCCGAGATCACCGGAATGCTCGTGGAGATCGTCGGCGACGAGTACCTGCTCGCGGAGGAGGTCACGATGAAGACGACGTTCAACGAGGACCTCGCCCTGGAGAGCGTGGAGTTCGTCGCCCTCGCCGAGCTGCTCCACCACCGCTACGGCGCCGAGGTGGACCTGATGGAGTTCCTGGCGGAGAAGGACATGGACGCCATCCTCGCCATGTCCGTGGGCGACCTCGTCACGCACATAGGCCGGATCACCCATGCCTCCCTCGCCCGCTCGGGGGCCTCCCCGGCCGGCTCCGCGGGCTGAGGCGGCCATGGCCTTCGTCCTCGCCAACTCGCTGCGCTTCCACGTCCAGCGGCTGCCGGCCACCGCTGAAGCCGCCCGCCCCGACCGGCCCGTGGTGGTCTTCCTGCACGGCCTGGCCGTCGACAACCTGTCCTCCTTCTACTGCCCGCTGGCGGTGCCGGTGGCCCGGGCCGGGCACGAGGCCGTCCTGTACGACCTGCGCGGCCACGGCCGTACCGAGCGGCCGGCCGCAGGCTACGACAGCCGCACCGCCGTACGGGACCTGTTCGCGCTGCTCGGCGCGCTGGGCCTGGGCGACCGGCCGGTGCACCTGGTCGGCAACAGCTACGGCGGCACCCTCGCCCTGCACGCGGCACTGGCCCGGCCCGGCCTGGTCGCGGGGCTGACCCTCCTGGAGCCCCCGCTGAGCGGGGCCTGGGTGGAGAACATGGTGGACACCCTGTCGGCCGCCGCGCTCAGCCTGGAGGACAGCCCGGTCCCGGCCGAACTGCGCACCCTGCGGCTGCGCAAGGCCGCCAACCTCACGGCGATCGCCGACGACCTGCTCAACCGCACCACCCTCATCGACGACATGGCGGCGGGCCGCACCTTCACCCCGGCCGACTACGCCCGGCTGCGCTGCCCGCTGCTGATCGTGTGCGGGGAGCACTCCGAACTGGTGCCGGGAGCGCGGGAGCTGGCCCTGCACGCACCGCACGGGGCACTGCGGATCCTGCCGGGGCTGGGGCACGACGTGCTCAAGGAGACCAGCGGGGCGCTGCGGGAGGCCGTACTGGCCCATCTCGACGCGGCGGCCGGCCTGTCGGAGCGGGCGGCGCGGGAAGCGCGCGGGGCCCGGGTCGGAGCGCTGGTCCGATGAGGGTGCTGTTCACGGTCCCGCCGCTGGCGGGGCACGTCAATCCGACGGTGGCCGTCGGGGCCGAACTGGCCGCCCGGGGCCACGAGATCGCCTGGGCCGGGCCTGCGGGCGTACTGGCCGGACTGCTGCCCTCGCGGGCCCGGATCCTGCCGGCCGGCGAGGAGGCGGGCGGCGGCTACACGGCGCTGCACGCGCGCTGGCGCGATCTGCGCGGGGTCGCGGCGCTGCGGTTCCTGTGGGAGGAGGCGCTGGTGCCGCTCGCCCGGGCGATGGTGCCGGGGGTGGCCGACGCCGTCCGCGCCTTCGAGCCGGACGTGCTGGTCGCCGACCAGCAGACGCTGGCCGGACCGCTGGTCGCCGAGCGGCTCGGGATCCCCTGGGCCACCTCCGCCAGCACCTCGGCGGAGCTGACGCGGCCCTTCGCGGACTTCCCGAAGGTCGGGGAGTGGGTGGCGGAGCAGATCAGCGGGCTGGTCGCCGAGTTCGCCCCGGGGTCGTCCGGCTGGGACCCGCGCTTCTCCGACCGGCTCGTCCTGGTTTTCTCCACGCCCGAACTCGTCGGCCCGGCCGAGGAGTTCCCGCCGCACTACGCCTTCGTCGGACCGGCCTTCGGAGCCCGCCCGGCCGCCCCCGGATTCCCCTGGCAGCGGCTCGACCCGGCCCGCCGGCGGGTGCTGGTGTCGCTGGGCACCCTCAACCAGGAGGCCGGCGGCCGGTTCTACCGGGCGGTGCTCGGAGCCGCCGAACACCTCGCCGAGGACGTGCAGCTGGTGCTCGCGGCGCCCGCCGCGCTGATCGGCACCGCGCCCGGGCACCTGCTGCTGCGGGAGCGCGTCCCGCAGCTGGAGCTGCTGCCCCACCTGGACGCGGTGGTCTGCCACGGCGGCCACAACACCGTCTGCGAGGCCCTCGCGTTCGGGCTGCCGCTGGTGGTCGCGCCCATCCGCGACGACCAGCCGATCGTGGCCCGCCAGGTCGTGGACGCCGGGGCCGGGGTACGGCTGCGGTTCGGCCGGACCCGGGCCGAGGAACTGCGCGACGCCCTCACGGCCGTGCTGGACGAGCCCGGCCCCCGCCGGTCCGCCCGGCGCATCCAGGCCTCATTCGCCGCGGCGGGCGGAGCCGCCGCCGCGGCCGACCGGTTGGAGAAGCTGCGATGACGCCACTCCCGATCCCCCGGGTCCCGTGGACCTCGGCGGTGCTGCTGGCCGCGCTCGGCGCCGGAACCGTCCGGGCCGGCCGCAGGCTGCGGGCGGTGCCGGTGCTGCCGGCCGACCTGCCCGCGGCGGCCGGAGTACCGCGCGCCGGCGGGTGGCGGCTGCTCACCGCCCGGGGGGTCGAGGCGGACGCGGCCACCTTCCTGGCCGCCTGCGCACACGCCGAACGGGAGGGGCTGCGGGTCCTGGACCTGCTGCCGGCGGACCTGGCCGCCGAGCGGGCCCTGGGGCTGCTGCGGCTCGTCGACCCCGCCCGCTACCAGGGGGACCGGCTCGGCGAGGGCCGCGGCGCCGGGTTCGCCGTACTGGCCGCCGAGGAGGTCCTCGCGCGGGCCGGGGTCGATCCCGACGGGCCGCGCCCGGGACCCGCGGAACTCCTCGCGCTCACCCGCCGTTTGAAGGAGTACGCCGCCGGGGCCACCGGCCTGGCCATCGCCCCCGCGCTGAGCTGCGGGCCGCCGGCCGCCACGACCGGGCCCGAGCGCGCCGCCGAGCTGCGGGCGCAGGGGCTGCCGCCGGGGGCGCAGGCCGCGGCCCAGCTCGCCGGGCTGGGCCTGCTGGCGGGCGCCGCCGTACGCCAGGGCCGGTGGGGGGCGGCAGCGGCCGGGCTGTACTGGCTCCAGCCGTACCTGGCCTTCGGCGGCCCGCGCTCCCCGCTGCACCCGGCCGATCTGGCCCGGGCCACCGCCGCCCGGCCGGTACGGTCCCTCGGCGCGGCCCTGCGCACGGCCGCGGCGGCCCGCGGCGGCCGGGGCGGGGAGCCGGACCCGGGCAGGGCCGCCGCCTACCGGGCGGACCTGGCCGCGGGGACCGACCGCTTCCTCGAGGCGCGCCGCCCGGACTGCCCCTGGTGCGGGAGCGGGCGGCTGGCCGTCCGGGTCCGGGTGCCGGACCTGCTCCAGGGCAAGCCCGGCCGGTTCACGCTGGAGCGCTGCGAGGACTGCGGGCACGTCTTCCAGAACCCCCGGCTGAGCCCGGAGGGGCTGGACTTCTACTACCGCGACTTCTACGACGGGCGGGGCGGCGAGGGCGCGGGCACGGTCTTCGGGCGGCTCGGGCCGTCCTACCGGGCGCGCGCCGAGATGCTCCGCGCGCACGTGGGCGGGGCCGGACCGGAGTCCTGGCTCGACGTGGGCACCGGGCACGGGCACTTCTGCAACGCGGCGCGCGAGGTCTGGCCGCGGACCCGCTTCGACGGGCTGGACATGGGCGACGGGATCCTCGGCGCCGAGCGGCGCGGCTGGGTGGAGACCGGATACCAGGGTCAGTTCCCGGAGTTCGCCTCGAAGCTGGCGGGCCGCTACGAGGTGGTCAGCATGTACCACTACCTGGAGCACACCCGGGATCCGCTGGCCGAACTGGACACGGCGGCCGCCGTACTCGCCCCCGGCGGATTCCTGGCCGTGGAGGTGCCCGACCCGGAGTCCCGCATGGCCGACCTGCTGGGCCGGGCCTGGCTGCCGTGGTTCCAGCCGCAGCACCAGCACCTGGTCCCGGCGGCGAACCTGCGCGAGGCGCTGGCCGACCGGGGGTTCACCGTCCTCGTCGAGGAGCACGGGGCGGCCCATCAGGGCAACGACTTCTTCGGAGCGGTCGCGCTGACCGCCGCGCGGCTGGCCCCGGACCCGGACCGGCCGTGGGGTCCCCCGGCCACCGCCCGCGCCCGGGCCCTCACCGGCCTCGTCCGCGCGGCGGCCGTACCGTGCTTCGCCGGCGCGGCCGTACTCGACGCCGTGCGCTCGGCGGTGGCCCGCGTCACGGACGGCGGGAACGCCTACCGCGTCCTGGCCCGCAAGGACACCCCATGACGGCCGCCCCCGCCGGCACCACCGGAGGACAGGAGCAGCCCGACCCAGGTCCGACCGCAGCCCGCACGGGCACGGGCACAGGCACCGCCACCGGCCCAGCCACAGCCCGTACCGGAACCGGCACCGGCACCGGCACGGACACCGACACAGGCCCCGGCCCAGCCGCAGCCCGTACGGGCACCGGCACCGGCCCCGGCCCGGCCACAGCCCGTACGGGCACCGGCACCGGCACAGGCACCGGCACCGGCACCGGCCCCGGCCCAGCCACAGCCCGTACGGGCACGGACACGGGCACGGGCCCCGGCCCGGCCGCAGCCCGTACGGGCACCGGCACAGGCACCGCCACCGGCCCGGCCGCAGCCCGTACGGGCACCGGCACAGGCACCGCCACCGGCCCGGCCACAGCCCGTACGGGCACCGGCACCGGCACAGGCATCGGCACCGGCACGGCCGCAACCGCCGACCGCGCCGGAGGCGACCTGGCTCGGCGGGCCACCGCCGATCCGCTCTTCCGGCTCGTCGCCTACGCCCTGGAGGCCGCGCACGGCCGGCCGCCCGCCGCCGTGTGGAGTGCCCCGTACGCCTTCCACCTCGGCTCCCCCGGACTGGTCGCGGCGGCCGGCTGGCCGACGGCCGCCGCCGCGGCCCCGCGCACCGACGGCCTGGTGCGGCTCAGCTCGCTCGGGCACCCCGCGGACAGCTGCGACCTGCCGCTGACCCTGTCCGGGCCGCCGCCCGCCACCCCCGCCTGGGCGGTCCGGCCGTACGCCGTGCTGCGGGCGCTGGCCCGGGCCGGCTTCGGCCGCGGCGGGACGGACCTGCACGTGCAGGGCTCGCTCACGGCGGCCGCCGGGCTGGCCACGGCGGAGCCCGCCGACTGCGCCGTGGCCCTGGCGGTGGCCGACGTGCACACCGCGGCCGGCGAACTGCCGGACCGCGCACACCTGGCCCGGCTGCTGGCCGCGGCGCTGCCCGACGGCGACGACGCCCTGCGCCGGGCGGTGTTCTTCGCCCGGCAGGGCAAGGCCCTGCTGCTGGGCGCGGAGCCCCGGCGGCGGCAGCGGTACGTCCCCTTCGACCCGGCGGCCTCCGGAGCGCGGCTGGTGCTGGTGGCCGTGCGCGGCGAGGCCGCGGACCGGCCGGCGGAGCTGTCGCGGGCCGTGGCCTGCGCCCGCCGGGCCGGGGCACTGAGCGCCTGGTCGCCCGGACAGGAGCCGGGGCGCAGTGCGCTGGTGCTGCTGCCCGAGGCGCGGCTGGCGGCGGTGCGGGCCGCGGTCGCGGAGGACTTCCGCGACCGGCGGCGGCCCGTGCCGCGGTTCCTGAACATCGCCGTGGCCGGCGCGGCCCGGCGCGAGGAATGACCATCCGGCCCACCGCCACCCGGCGACACCCGGCCCGCTGACCCGCAGCGCGCCGACACCAAGGAGGATCCCCCATGCCCACCCCCTCACCCAGGGCCGACGCGAGACGCCGGTCCCGGTGGTCCGCGCTCGTGGCCGGACTCGGCGCGCTCGGCCTGCTGGGCGCCTTCACCGTGGCCAACTCCCAGGCCGCGGAGACCGGTCCGGCGACCACGGCACCGGCATCGGCCGCGGCCGCGCTGCCCTCGTACGACCACGTGGTGATCGTCGTGTACGAGAACAAGCAGTACGGCGAGATCATCGGCAGCGCGAACGCCCCGTACATCAACCAGTTGGCCAACGGCGGCGCCAGCCTGACCGGCATGAAGGCGCTGACCCACCCCAGCCAGCCCAACTACTTCAACCTCTTCTCCGGTGCCACGCAGGGCATCACCGGCGACGGCTGCTACGTCCCGCAGTCGATGACGGCGCCCAACCTCGGCCAGGAGCTGATCGCGGCCGGCAAGACCTTCGCGACGTACAACGAGGACCTGCCGAGCGAGGGGTCGACGGCCTGCACCA
Organism: Streptomyces sp. NPDC058525; assembly: GCF_042719495.1. Classification (NCBI taxonomy): domain Bacteria; kingdom Bacillati; phylum Actinomycetota; class Actinomycetes; order Kitasatosporales; family Streptomycetaceae; genus Streptomyces; species Streptomyces sp. NPDC058525. The sequence continues at coordinate 7,379 of NZ_JBHXNP010000066.1, read as the reverse complement.
ACGGCCAGTACGCGCAGAAGCACAACCCGTGGTTCGCCTTCAAGAACGTGCCGCTGAACACGGGGAAGACCTGGGCGCAGTTCCCGCAGAACAACTTCGCGGCGCTGCCCCACCTGTCGTTCATCGTGCCGAACCAGTGCAACGACATGCACTCCTGCCCGGTCGCCACGGGCGACACGTGGACGAGGAACAACATCGACGCGTACGCGCAGTGGGCGAAGGCCAACAACAGCCTGCTGGTGCTGACCTGGGACGAGGACAACTACCTGGGGTCGAACCAGATCGCCACCGTCTTCTACGGCGCGCACGTCAAGACGGGCAAGTACGCGACCGCCTTCAACCACCACCACCTGCTGCGGACCTTCGAGGACCTCTTCGGCACGACGCACGCGGGCAACGCGGCCAACGTCCAGCCGATCAGCGAGGTGTTCGGCGGCACCACTCCCACGCCCACCCCCACACCCACCTCACCGACACCCGCTCCGACCCCCACCCCCACACCCACTCCCACCGCGGGTGACCTGAGGCTCGCCAATCCGGGGCCGCAGACCTGCAAGTTCAACCAGTCCTGCACCATCCGGCTCAGCGCCACCGGCGGCAAGCCCCCGGTCCGGTACGCGGCCACCGGTCTGCCCTGGGGCCTGACCGTCGATCCCGGCACCGGCCGGATCAGCGGCAAGCCGTGGGCCGGCGGCACCCTCCAGATCACCGCGACGGCCACCGACTCCACGGGCACGACCGTCACTGCCGGGTTCCCGCTCACCGTCAACTGGTTCTAACCGCCTTCAGGGAGGCATCCGTGTACCTGTCGACCAGCCGGGCCGCGGACATGGCCGGGGGCACCCCGGTACCGAGCGGCCCCCTGCGGGCCGTCCCCGGCACGGTGTTCGCGCTCGGCCTGGTCAGTCTGATCACGGATGTCTCGGCCGAGATGGTCACGGCGGTCCTGCCGCTGTACCTGGTGGCCGGGCTCGGCATGTCCCCGCTGGCCTTCGGCGCCCTGGACGGGCTCCACCAGGGCGCCACCGCGCTGCTGCGCCTGGCGGGCGGCCGGATCTCGGACCGCACCCACCGCCGCAAACTCGTCGCGGGCTTCGGCTACGCGCTGTCCGCCGGGTGCAAGGCGGCCCTGCTCGCGGTCACCACCCCCTGGTCGGTGGCGGCGGTACTGGCCGCCGACCGGACCGGCAAGGGCCTGCGCACCGCCCCCCGCGACGCGCTGATCTCGCTGTCCTGCCCGCCGCAGGACCAGGGCCGCGCCTTCGGGGTGCACCGCGCGCTGGACACGGCGGGCGCGCTGCTGGGGCCGCTGGCCGCCTTCGGGGTGCTGTGGGTGGTGGCGGACGGGTACGCGGCCGTGTTCACGGTGAGCTGCTGCATCGCGGTGCTGGGGGTGGTGGTGCTGGTCCTGTTCGTACGCGAGGCCCCCGCGCCCGCGCCCGCCGCCCGCGCCCCGCTGCCGCCTCCCGTACACACGCTCGTACGGATCCCGGGGCTGCGGCGGCTGTGCGCGACCGCCGCCGTGCTCGGCCTGTTCACCGTCGGCGACGCCTTCCTCTACCTGCTGCTCCAGCACCGGCTCGACCTGCCGGCGGCCTACTTCCCGCTGCTGCCGGTCGGCACGGCGGCCGTGTTCCTGCTGGCCGCGCTGCCCGCCGGCCGGGCAGCCGACCGGCTGGGCCGGCGCCGGGTGTTCCTCGGCGGGCACGTGCTGCTGCTCGGCGCCTGCCTGCTGCTGCTCGCCCCGGTGCCGGCGGGGCCGCCGCTCGTGCTCGGGGTCCTCGGGCTGCTCGGCCTGTTCTACGCGGCCACGGACGGGGTGCTGATGGCGGCGGCCGGGCCGCTGCTGCCGCCCGGGCTGCGCACCACCGGCCTCGCGGTGCTCCAGACGGCGCAGGCCCTGGCCCGGTTCGCCGGATCCCTGCTGTTCGGCGTGGCCTGGACGCTGTGGGGGCCGGGCCCGGCGCTGGGGATCGCGGCCGGGGGGCTGCTGCTGTCGCTGGCCGTGGTCGCCGTGTTCGGCGGGCGGGAGCCGGGCGGGCTGTCGTAGGGTCGGACGCATGGCTGAAGCACAGCGCACACTCGAAGGCAGGGTCGCTCTGGTGGCCGGGGCGACGCGGGGAGCGGGCCGGGGCATCGCGGTCCAACTGGGCGCGCAGGGCGCGACCGTGTACGTGTCGGGGCGCAGCTCCCGGAGCGGTCCCTCGGAGTACGGCAGGACGGAGACCATCGAGGAGACGGCCGAGCTGGTGACGGCGGCGGGCGGCCGGGGCATCGCGGTGGTGGCCGACCATCTGGTGCCGGGCGAGGTCGAGGCCCTGGTGGGTCGGATCGACGCCGAGCAGGGGCGCCTCGACGTCCTGGTCAACGACATCTGGGGCGGGGAGCTGCTCTTCGAGTGGGACAGCACGGTCTGGGAGCACGACCTGGACAACGGGCTGCGGCTGCTGCGGCTCGCGGTCGAGACCCACGCCGTCACCAGCCACTTCGCGCTGCCTCTGCTGCTGCGCCGGCCGGGCGGGCTGGTGGTGGAGATGACGGACGGCACCACCGAGTACAACGCGTCCAACTACCGGGTGTCGTTCTTCTACGACCTCGCCAAGTCCTCGGTGCTGCGGATGGCGTTCGCGCTGGGGCGCGAGCTGGGTCCGCGCGGTGCCACGGCGGTGGCGCTGACCCCGGGGTGGCTGCGGTCCGAGATGATGCTGGACAACTACGGTGTGACGGAGGAGAACTGGCGGGACGCGCTCGCGAAGTCCCCGCACTTCGCGATCTCCGAGACCCCGTCGTACGTGGGCCGGGCGGTCGCGGCGCTCGCCGCGGACCCGGATCTGGCGCGCTGGAACGGCCGGTCCCTGTCCAGCGGGCAGCTCGCGGGCGTCTACGGCTTCACGGACCTCGACGGCAGCCGCCCGGACTGCTGGCGGTACGTGGTCGAGGTCCAGGACCCGGGCCGCCCGGCGGACACCACCGGCTACCGGTAGGCGGCCCCGCACCCGACCGGATCGGGCACGGGATGTCGGGTCCGGCAGGGTGGTTCCTTCCTAGCGTGGGGATCGAAAGGGAAGGAGGCCGGGGTGCTGGAGCGGCTGAACCAGGCCATGGAGCACATCGAGGGCCGCCTCGACCGTCGGATCGAGGCGGCCGACCTGGCCCGGATCGCGGTGACGTCGGAGTACCACCTGCGGCGGCTGTTCTCCGCGCTGGCGGGGATGCCGCTGTCGGAGTATGTCCGGCGCAGGCGGCTCACGATCGCCGGCGCCGAGGTGCTGGCCGGGGACCGACGCTGCTGGAGATCGCGGTGCGGTACGGCTACACGTCGGGGGAGGCGTTCGCGCGTGCGTTCCGTGCCATGCACGGCGTCGGCCCCGGCGAGGCCAGGCGGTCGGGTGCGAGTCTGCAGTCCCAGCCACGGCTGTCCTTCCGCCTCACCGTCGAAGGGAGCAGCAGCATGCGGTACCGGGTCGTGGAGAAGGACGAGTTCCGGGTGGTCGGGAGGAAGGCGCGCGTCCCCCTCCGGCACGAGGGGGTGAACCCGGCCATCGCCGACTTCATCCGGGGCATCGGGCAGGAGGCGCTCCGGCGCATGGAGCTGCTGTCCGACCAGGAGCCGCGGGGGATCGTGGGGGTGAGCGGGAACCTCGACCCGAGCCGGGCGGAGGGGACCGAACTCGACTACTTCCACGGGGCGGTGACGCGGGCCGTGGTGCCCGAGGACATGGATGTGCTGCCCGTCGCGGCCGGGACGTGGGCCGTCTTCGAGAGTTCCGGGACGTTTCCGCAGACGCTCCAGTACCTCTGGCGGGACGTGTTCACGCAGTGGTTCCCGTCCAATCCGTACCGGAGCCGGCCGGGGCCCGAGATCCTGCGGGTCCGGCTGTCCGAGGATGCCTCGGAGGCGGACGCGGAGCTGTGGATCCCCGTGGAGCGGACCCCGCTCTGAACGAGGGCGCGTGGCCGGTGTCTCAGGTCGCGGGCCTGGATTCGATCAGGCGGGCCAGTCCGTCCAGGACGCAGCGCAGGCCGAAGGCCCAGACCGTCTCGGGGTTGTAGGGGCCGACCGCGCTGCCGACGCGGCCCGCGAGGGGGTAACTGCCGGGGTCCATGGCCCGTTCCAGCAGGGGCGCGCTGACGGCCCACCACTCCTCGTCGCTCTGGCGGCTGTTGTGCTCGGCGGCGTCGGCGGCGGCCAGCGCCTCGGCGTGGACGAAGGCCAGGAGGTGGGTCAGGGCGGCGTCCATCTCGACGTCGGTGAGGCCGATGCCGTCGAAGGCCGCCAGCTCGTACTCGTACTTGGCGATCACGCCGGGGCCCATCGGCGGGCGGGTGACGGACAGGTCCGCGATCCAGGGGTGGCGGGCGAGCAGGGCCCGGTTGTCCTCGGCGACGCGGGTGACCCGCGCCTGCCAGGGCTCCGGCCCGTCCGCCGCGGGCCGGGCGCGGCCCATGGTCCGGTACGCGTCGTCCAGCATCAGGTCGAGCAGCTCGGCCTTGCCGGGCACGTAGGTGTACAGGGTCATCGGTGTCACCCCGAGGCGCTGGGCCAGCGCGCGCATGGTCAGGGCGGCGAGTCCCTCGGCGTCGGCGAGGGTGACCGCGGCCCGGACCACGGCGTCCACGCTGAGGCCCTGCCGCGGGCCGCGCCGTCCCGGATGCGCCTCCTGGCCGGACCCGCGCCACAGCAGCTCCAGCGTCCGGGCGGTATCCCCCGCACCACTGCGGTCCCTCGCCATCTCGGCCCTCCCCGCACTCGGCAACAAAACACACTACGGCGTATAGAGTACAGTGTAGAAAGTAACTCGAGACACCGCCACGCCACCGCGAGGAGTTCCGTGCACATCGCCGCCGACAGCCATCAGGTCATCCAGGTCCGCGGAGCGCGGGAGAACAACCTCGCCGACATCTCCCTGGACATCCCCAAGCGCCGGCTCACCGTCTTCACCGGCGTCTCCGGCTCCGGGAAGTCCTCCCTCGTCTTCGGCACCATCGCCGCCGAGTCGCAGCGCATGATCAACGAGACGTACACCGCGTTCATCCAGTCCTTCATGCCGAGCCTGGGCCGGCCGGACGTGGACGGGCTGCACAACCTGAGCGCCGCCATCGTCGTCGACCAGGAGCGCATGGGCGCGAACTCCCGGTCCACGGTCGGCACTGCCACCGACGCCTACACCATGCTGCGGATCATCTTCTCGCGGCTGGGCACCCCCCACATCGGCACGTCCACCGCCTTCAGCTTCAACACGCCGGACGGCATGTGCCCGCGCTGCGAGGGCATCGGCCAGGTCTCCGACATAGCCGTGGACCAGCTCGTGGACCGCGAGCTCTCCCTCAACGAGGGCGCCATCACCGTGCCCGGCTTCGCCGTCGACTCCTGGTACTGGCAGATCATGGCGAACTCCGGCTTCTACTCCCCCGACACGAAGCTGAAGGACTTCACCGAGCAGGAGTGGGCCGACTTCCTGCACAAGGACGGGGTGAAGGTGAAGGTCGGGTCGAACAACTTCACCTACGAGGGCCTGATCACCAAGATCCAGCGGACGTACCTGTCCAAGGACCGCGAGTCCATGCAGTCCCACATCCGGTCCTTCGTGGACCGTGCCGTGGTCTTCGCCGACTGCCCGGACTGCGGGGGCACCCGGCTGTCCGCGGCCGCCCTCTCCTCCCGCATCGACGGCGTCAACATCGCCGAGTGCTCGGCGATGCAGATCAGCGACCTGGCCGCCTTCGTCCGCCGGATCGACGACCCCGGTGTGGCGCCGCTGCTCGCGAACCTCCGGGACCTGCTGGACTCGCTCGTCGAGATCGGCCTCGGCTACCTCAGCCTGGACCGCCAGTCGGCCACCCTCTCCGGCGGCGAGGCCCAGCGCGTGAAGATGGTCCGCCACCTCGGGTCCTCGCTCACGGACATCACGTACGTCTTCGACGAGCCGACCACCGGCCTGCACCCGCACGACATCCAGCGCATGAACGACCTGCTGCTGCGGCTGCGCGACAAGGGCAACACCGTGCTGGTCGTCGAGCACAAGCCCGAGGTGATCGCCATCGCCGACCACGTCGTGGACCTGGGCCCCGGCGCCGGCACGGCGGGCGGGCAGCTCTGCTACAGCGGGGACGTGGCCGGGCTGCGCACCTCCGGGACCCTGACCGGCCGCCACCTCGGACACCGGGCGCGGCTGCGGGAGCAGGTGCGCACCCCGCGCGGCCACCTGGCGGTCAAGGACGCCGACCTGCACAACCTGAAGGACGTCAGCGTGGAGGTGCCGCTGGGCGTGCTGGCGGTGGTGACCGGTGTGGCCGGCTCCGGGAAGAGCTCGCTGATCCACGGGTACCTCGCCGGGCAGGACGGGGTGGTGGTCGCCGACCAGTCGCCGATCCGCGGCTCGCGCCGGTCCAACCCGGCGACGTACACCGGGCTGCTGAACCCGATCCGGACCGCCTTCGCCAAGGCCAACGGGGTCAAGGCGGCGCTGTTCAGCGCCAATTCGGAGGGCGCCTGCCCCAAGTGCAACGGCCTCGGGCTGGTCTACACGGACCTGGCCATGATGGCCGGGGTGGCCTCGGTCTGCGAGGAGTGCGAGGGGCGCCGGTTCACGCCGGAGGTGCTCACCTACACGCTGCGCGGCAAGAACATCAGCGAGGTGCTCGACATGCCGGTGGCGGAGGCGTACGAGTTCTTCACCACCGGCCAGGCCCGGGCGATCCTGGGCCGGCTCGCCGACGTGGGGCTGGGCTACCTGCGGCTCGGCCAGCCGCTCAACACCCTGTCGGGCGGCGAGCGGCAGCGGCTGAAGCTGGCGATCAGCATGGCGGAGAAGTCCTCCGTCTACATCCTCGACGAGCCGACGACCGGGCTGCACATGGCCGATGTGGACAAGCTGCTCGCGCTGCTGGACCGGCTCGTCGACAACGGGAACTCGGTGATCGTCATCGAGCACCACCAGGCGGTGATGGCGCACGCCGACTGGCTGATCGACATCGGCCCGGGCGGCGGGCACGCCGGCGGCGAGGTCGTCTTCGAGGGCACCCCGGCCGATCTGGTGGCCGGGGCCGACACGCTGACCGCGCGCCACCTGCGCGCGTACGTCACCTCGTAGCCCGGGCCGGCCGGCCCGGGGTCACAGCACCAGGTCGCCGCCCGCGAGCGGGGCGAAGTGCCGCTGCACGTCCGCGCCGGTCACGTCCGCGAGAGCGGGCGGCGACCAGCGCGGACGGCGGTCCTTGTCGACGACCTGGGCGCGGATGCCCTCCACCAGGTCGGGCGCGGTCAGCGCGTTGCACGAGACGCGGAACTCCTGGACCAGCACCTCCTCCAGCGAATCGAGGACGGCGGCCCGGCGCAGGGCCGCGAGGGTGGTCTTCAGCGCGGTCGGGGACTTGGC
>NZ_JBHXNP010000065.1:16687-50286 GCF_042719495.1 Streptomyces sp. NPDC058525 | reverse complement strand
TCCCCCGCCCCCCACCGTTATCAACCCCCCCCCTCCCGGCGGCCGCTTCTTTTGTTTATACGACCCTGGGTGCGGCCCCGGGCCCCCCACCCCCCTCCCCGTTTTTCGAGGTCGACGGCTCGCGCCCGCAGGGTCAGCGGGCCTCTCCCGTGCCCGGTTGCCTGCGGAGGGACTCGAAGGAGCGGGTGAGGCCGCGCTTGAGGAGGGCGGACAAGGGGCGCTCGACGAAGCGGTGGACGAGCCAGGCGGCGGCGAGCATGCCGAGGGTCATCACCGCGACCAGCGTCCACGGGGAGAGGTCGTTGCGGAGCAGGCGGATGCCCGTCCAGCCGATGTGCTCGTGGAGCAGGTAGAGCGGGTACGTGGTCGCGCCCGCTACGGTGAGCCACTTCCCGCGCACCCAGGAGAGCCCGCCGAGGGCCAGGACGATCATCACCAGGTAGCCGAGAGTCATCAGCACGATGGCCGGCTTGGAGTCCATCGTCCGGCCCAGGCTGCCAGCCAGAGCGTCGTTGTAGAGGGTCACCTGGCGGACCGAGAACAGCCACGAGACCAGGACGATGCCCCACAGCAGCAGGGTCGGCCGGAAGCGGTGCATCAGGTACATCGCGACACCGGCGACGAAGTACGGCGAGTACTCGGGCATCAGGATGTAGTCGGCGAAGGGGGCCCGCCCCGCTGTCACCAGCACCGAGGCGACGGTCCACAGCACGCAGAACAGCACCACTCGGCGGTAGGTGACGCCCTTCCACACCACCAGCGCGAACAGCAGGTAGAAGCGCAGCTCGACCCAGAGCGTCCAGTAGACGGCGTCCACGGAGCCGACCTTGAAGGGCTCCTGGAGCATGGTGAGGTTGAGGAGTACGTCCTTCGCCCCCAGCGGCTGCACGACCAGCGGCCAGAGGGTCACGACCGCGGTCGTGGCGAGTACGGCGAACCAGTACGCGGGATAGAGCCGGACCACCCGGGAAGTGAAGAAGTCGCCCAGGCTGCGGCCCCAGCTGCTCATGCAGATCACGAAGCCGCTGATGATGAAGAAGAACTCGACCCCGGTCCAGGTGTAGGACGCCAGCCAGGACGCAGTGGGGAACACCACATCCACCGGCTTCGTCCAGGCGTTCTTGGACGGGTCGGCGTTACCACCGAAACCGACATAGTGGTGGAAGACCACCATGAGGGCTGCGATCAGGCGCAGCCCGTCCAAAGCCGCCAGCCTCGGACGCTTCCCGGCCGCCGGAGCAGGCGCCGGGGCGGGCGCCGGAGCAGCCTCTCGGGCCGGGGTGGGTATCAGGTGGTTCAGCACCCGCAGATCCTACTAAGCCCTTGCTCACGTGATGACCGGAGATCCAGTGGCCCCTCCCGCGCGGCCGGGCATCCGGGGGCGGCAGATCGCACGCGCGGAGCATCTCCCGGCGGCCGGATATCGGCGCGATCCCTCGAACGGGGTCATCGACACCTCCGGGTGATGCGAACGCCGCCCCCTTGGGGTTCGCGGCCGGACAGCGCATCCGTGCGACCGTTCGCCCCCCGCGCGCCCGTGACGCCCCTCTGAGCAGCCACGTTCTGCCGTCGTCAGTTCACGGCCGTGGCACCTCGGGAGGAATCTTGCGATTCGTGCACGTTCATGTGGCTTTCGACCCGGCAGTGGGCGGGGGTGGCCCGCGGTGAGGCTTCGTGTGGGGCTCTTCAAGCGGCCCGTGTCCGGCGAGCCGGCCGTCTCCGAGAGCGAGCGGCGGCTGTTCGGCGGGCCGCTGCGCTACGACGCCGGCTGGGCCAACCACGACTACGCCCGGCTGGAGAGCCGGCTGCTGACCACCCTGCGCTCCATGCCGCGGATGGCCGGCGGGACGCTGCGGCTCGCGTGGGACACCGACCGGCGGGCCCTGCTCACCGTCGCCTTCGCCGAGGCCGGGCAGGGGGTCACCTCCGCCGTCGGGCTGCTCGTCCTGAGCCGGGTGCTGCGTACGCTGCTCGGCGCGGGCAGCGCGGCCGACCAGCTGCACGCCGCGCTGCCCGCCCTCGCCGCGGGTGCGCTGGTCGCCGTACTGGGCGCCGTACTGGCCTCCTGGTCCACGGCGGCCGCCGGGCGGCTGGAGCCCAAGGTGGAGCGGGCCGCGCACGAGCAGTACCTGAAGGCGGCCGTCGAGGTGGAACTCGAGGCCATCGAGGACGGGGAGTTCCGGAGGCTGCTCGACAGCGCCCAGTGGGGTCCGCCCTCGGCCCGCCGGACGGTGGGGGCCTGCGTGGCCACCCTCGGCGGGCTGATCTCGCTCGTCGCCACCGCCGGGGTGCTCACCGTGCTGCACCCGCTGCTGCTGCCGATGCTGCTGCTGATCGCCGCCCCGCGCGGCTGGGGCGCGATGCGGGTGGCCCAGCGCCGCTACCTCTCCATGATCACCTGGGTGGAGCACGTCCGGGCCGCCCGGCTCATCGGCCAGCTGCTGATCTCCCGTACGTCGGCCCCCGAGGTACGGGTGCACGGCGTCGGGCGCTACCTCCTCGGCCACTACCGCAACATGGGCGAGCACGCCGAGGCCGAGGCCACCCGCCTCGCCAGGGACAAGGCGGCCACCGAACTGCTCGCCGCCGCGCTCTCGGGGGTCGCGGCCCTCGTCACCTACACGGCGATGGGCGCGCTGATCGTCACCGGCCGGATGGACCTCGCGGTCGCCGGCACCGCCGTGATCGCGGTGCGCACCGGTTCGGCGAGCCTCGGGGCCCTCGTCGCCACCACCAACACCCTGCACGAGGAGTCCCTGTACGTGCGGGACCTGGAGCGGTTCGTCGCCGAGGCCGGCCGCCGCGCCGTCCCGGCCGGCGGACTGCCGCTGCCCGAGCGGCTCGGCACGCTGAGACTCGAGGACGTCTCCTTCAGCTATCCGGACCGCGACGAGCCCGCCCTCAGCGGTGTCTCCCTCACCGTCGAGGCGGGCACCGTCGTGGCGCTGGTCGGTGAGAACGGCTCCGGCAAGAGCACCCTGGTCAAACTCCTCGCGGGCCTGCACCTGCCCGACTCCGGCTCGCTGACCTGGGACGGGGTGGACGTACGGGAGGCCGACCGGGAGCAGGTCTTCGACCGGGTCTCGCTGCTCACCCAGGACTTCGAGCGCTGGCCGGTGACCGCCCGTACCAACATCGCCATCGGCCGGCCCGGCACCGGCGGCGCGGACGGGTCCGCGGACCAGACCGCCGACGTGCTGGCCGCGGCCCGGTACGCGGGCGCCGACCAGGTCGTCGAGAAGCTCCCGCACGGCTACGAGACGCTGCTCGCGCGGATGTTCAGGGGTGCCTCGGAGCTGTCCGGCGGCCAGTGGCAGAAGTTCGGGCTGGCCCGCACCCGGTTCCGCGACGCCCGCGTGCTGGTGGTGGACGAGCCGACCTCGGCACTGGACCCGGAGGCGGAGGTCGCCGCCTTCGACAGCATCCGCGGCCTGGCCGGGCCGCAGCGCGCGGTCGTACTGGTCACCCACCGCATGTCGGGTGTGCGGTACGCCGACGTCATCTACGTGCTGCACGAGGGCCGCCTCGTCGAACGGGGCGGCCACGAGGAGCTGCTGGCCCTGGGCGGCCGCTACGCCGCGATGTTCCGGATCCAGGCCGAGCAGTTCGGCGACGGGACCAAGGCGACCGAAGAGTCCGGGGAGTCCGGGGAGTCCGGTCCCGGCGTGACCGGCGTGACCGGCGTGACCGGCGTGACCGGTGCCTGCGTACCCGAGGAGCCCGGTCCGGGGGTCCCTATCCCGCGCCAGGGCGCCGCACCGCGGAACGACCCGTCCGTCACCTGAAGCAGTGAACTCCCCCTTATCCCAGGGCCACCAGGGGTAGGGCACTGCTGATCTCGTGCGGGGGCCGGGTCACCGGCCCCCGCACCCATGGACGAAAGGCCGACCCTGCCGTGACGCAGCCGTTTCAACTGCCGGATTTCTATGTGCCTTATCCGGCGCGACTGAACCCCCACCTGGAGGACGCGAGGGTCCACACCAAGCAATGGGCGCGCGCACTCGGGATGCTGGAGGGTTCCGGCGTCTGGGAGGAGCACGATATCGACTCGCACGACTACGCGCTGCTGTGCGCGTACACCCACCCCGACTGCGACGGCGACGCGCTGTCCCTGGTCACCGACTGGTACGTCTGGGTGTTCTTCTTCGACGACCACTTCCTGGAGATGTACAAGCGCTCGCAGGACCGCGACGGCGCCAAGGACTACCTCGACAAGCTCGCCGCCTTCATGCCGATGGATCTGGCCGACGGTTTCCCCGAGCCCACCAACCCGGTCGAGGCGGGCCTCGCCGACCTCTGGCGGCGAACCGTTCCCGCGATGTCGCAGGACTGGAGGGAACGGTTCTCCGAATCGACGCGGAACCTCCTCAACGAGTCCATGTGGGAACTGGCCAACATCAACATCGGGCGCGTCGCCAACCCGCTCGAGTACATCGAGATGCGCCGCAAGGTGGGCGGCGCCCCCTGGTCCGCGGGCCTGATCGAGTACGTCTCCGCCGAGGTCCCGGCCCGCGTGGCGCACTCGCGGCCGCTCGGCGTGCTGCGCGACGCGTTCTCCGATGCCGTGCACGTCAGGAACGACATCTTCTCCTACCAGCGCGAGGTCGCCGACGAGGGCGAACTGTCCAATGCCATCCTGGTGTTGGAGACCTTCCTCGGCTGCTCCACCCAGGAGGCCGCCGAGGCCTCCAACGACCTGCTCACCTCACGCCTCCAGCAGTTCGAGCAGACCGCGCTCGCCGAGCTCCCCCAGCTCTTCGCCGACCACGCCATGGACCCGGCCGAGATCGCCGCCGTACTCGCCTACGCCAAGGGCCTGCAGGACTGGCAGTCGGGCGGCCACGAGTGGCACATGGTCTCCAGCCGCTACATGAACAAGGAGGCGCGGGCCACCGCCCCGCTCACTCTGCCCTTCCTCCCGTCCGGGCTCGGCAGCACCGCGCTCGACCTGCGGTCCGTCTTCACCCGGCGCTCGATGGACATGCGCCGGCGGTCCTTCACCCACGTCCCGTACGAGAAGACCGGGCCCTCCGTCATCCCCGACATCTACATGCCGCACCGGCTGAGCCTCAGCCCGCACCTGGCGCACGCCCGCGAGGAGTCGGTGGCGTGGTCGCGGCGGATGGGCCTGCTCGACCCGCAGGCGGGCGACCCGGGTTCGGCGATCTGGACCGAGGCCAAGCTGCGGGGCTACGACTTCGCGCTCTGCTCGGCGGGACTCGACCCGGACGCCACCGCGGAGGAACTGGCCCTCAACGCCTGCTGGCTGACCTGGGGCACGTACGGGGACGACTACTACCCGGTGGTCTTCGCGCAGGCCAAGAACCTGCCGGCCGCGAAGGCGACCACGGCGCGGCTGATCGCGATGATCCCCGTCGACCAGGCCGGCCGGCCGGAGCCGGTGACCGCGATGGAGCGCGCGCTGGCCGACCTCTGGGTGCGCACCGTCGCGGGCATGCCGGCGGAGCAGCGCGCCGAGTTCCGGGCCACGCTGGTGGACATGCTGGAGAGCTGGCTGTGGGAGGTGGACAACCAGATCCAGAACCGCATCCCGGACCCGGTGGACTACGCCGAGATGCGCCGCCGCACCTTCGGCAGCCGCCTCACGATGTACCTGTGCCGGCTGGGGCACCAGGGGCGGGGCATCCCGGAGGAGATCTACGCCTCGGGCACGATCCGGTCGCTGGAGAACGCCGTCGCGGACGCCGCCTGCCTGATCAACGACGTGTTCTCCTACCAGAAGGAGGTGGAGGTCGAGGGCGAGGTCCACAACTACATCCTCGTCACACGGAACTTCTTCGACATCGGGTACCCGGAGGCGCTGCACATCTGCCATGCGCTGATGACCCAGCGTACGGAGGAGTTCGAGCACATCGCCGCGAACCAGCTGCCGCTGCTCTACGACGACTGGAAGCTCGGCGAGCAGGCGCGCGCGGCCCTGGACGCGTACGTCGGCGAGCTGCGGGACTGGCACGCGGGTGTCCTCAACTGGCACCAGAAGGTCGCCCGTTACCGTCCTGAGGATCTGCACGGGATGCCCGACCCGCTGTCCACCGGCGTCCTGGGCTCCGGCTTCGGGATGGCCGCGGCCCGGGTCTCGCTGCCCGCCTGACGGCGGATGCCTCCCGGCCCGGGAGGAGGCCCCTGATACCGGAGGCGGGGGCGGTCCGCTCGCCCGCCCCCGTCGCCGCGCCGTGTCAGAACTCGTCGCTCGTGTGCGGCAGCAGGTCCGTCCGCAGGGCCGCGTCCAGCTCGGCCGCCGCGCCGGGCGTGTGTTCGGCGACCAGCCCGGCCGCGACCAGTTCGGCGACCCGGGTCCCGCCCAGGTAGCAGGCGGCCAGCTCCCGTACGTCCAGGGCCAGGTCCGGCGCCGCCCGGGCAGGCTCGTACGCGGCCCCGCCCGGCCCCGCCTTGAGCCGGAAGCGCCCGGCGTTCGCGGGCAGCCGTACGTCGGTCAGCTCCAGCACCAGTTCCACCGGCGCGGCCCAGGACCGCCCGGTCAGCGCGGTGCGTACGTCGACCAGGCGCAGCCAGAGCGCGGGGAACTGGGCGGTCACCCGCACCTGGTCCCGGTCGGCGGCGAAGTGCAGGAGCGGGTCGTCGGCGGGGCGGCCCCACGCGGTGACCCGGCCGGTCAGGTCGAGGGCGGCGAGGCACTCCCACAGGGCGGCGGCGACGGCCGGGGTACCGGCCTCCAGCTCCTCCACGCGGACCAGGCCCGGTGTGCGGACGGGCCCGCTGTCGTCCTCCGGCTTGGTGCGGTAGAGCACGTAGCCGGCGATCGGCTCGCCCGGGTCGCCCAGGACGATGATCCGGGGCGGACTCAACTCCTCGTCGTCCTCGGCCTGTTCGGACAGCCACTCCTGGGTCCAGCGCTCGGGGCTGCGGCTCGGCCGGCCGGCCCGTGCGGCGCGGGCGGCCTCGTGGAAGGGGCCGATGACGGCGAGCGCCTGCTCCGGGGCGACGAGGCGCAGCGGGCGCCGGTCCGGGGCGATGCGCAGGGGCAGCGGCCGGGTGGAGTCGATCTCGATGGTGACGCCGGTGGTGGCTCCGCCGTAGCCGAAGCGGCCGTAGATGGCGGCTTCGGAGGCCCACAGGGCGGCGATCGGGCTGCCGGCGGCCGAGGCGCGACGCAGCTGCTCGGCCATCAGGGCGGTGAGTACGCCGCGGCGGCGGTGGGTGGGTGCGACGGAGACGAAGGTGAGGCCGGGACAGGCCAGGTCCGCTCCGGGGACCGACAGCCGGAAGTCGTGGGCGGCCATGAAGCCGACGAGGGTGTCGCCGTCGTAGGCGCCGATCCGGCTGCAGCGCACCAGCAGGGCGTGATGCCGTTCGCGGCCCTCTTTCTCGGGCCGGTCGTTGAAGACCAGGTACGCGAGCTCCAGAGCACGGTCGATGTCGGCCTCGGGTACCTCGCGGATGTCCACCATGATCACGAGACTAATCGGTCATCGGCGGACCGGTCACCTCATAGCGGCCGGATCTCCGCCATAGTGGCCGGATCTGCGCGTTCGGCCCCGTTCCGTGCTCCGCCGGCGGGGGTGCGGGCGCGCGCCCGTACCCCCGCCGGCGGAGGCGTCACCCGGGGCGTCACCCGGTGGCGGGACCCGTCCAGTCCGCCGGGACGTGTCCGATCCTGATGCGCTGCGGATGGTCCCCGACAGGCACGGACAGCCGCTTGGCGCCGGTGGCGAAGTCGATGGCCGTCACCCGGTCCGAGCCGCTCTCGGAGATCACGCAGGCCGAGCCGTCGCCGTCGACCGTGGCCCAGTACGGCTTGTCGGCGCCCACCAGCGGCCCTTCGGCGAGGGTGGCCCGGTCCACGACGGTGGCGTAGTCGTCCATGGTGCCCGCGATGCAGAGCTTGGTCCCGTCCGGGCTCATCGACATGCCGTGGTGCCGGGAGTCGTTGACCCAGGTGGTGCGGTCCTTGCTGGTGGCCGGGTTCTCGGGGAGGGTCTTGAGGCGGGTGATCCGGTCGGTGGCCACGTCGTACTCCAGGAACCCGTTGAAGAAGGACACCTGGAAGTAGAGCTTCGACTCGTCGGGGCTGAAGGAGACGGGACGGACGGCGTCGGACAGGTCCCGGCGGCCGAAGGCGTCCAGCCGCTCGCGCATGTCGATCACCTTGACCGTGCGGAAGGTCTGCGTGTCCACCACGGTGATCTTCCGGTCGCCCTTCGTCCAGTCGAGCCAGGGCGCGTCCAGCGCGGTGGTCACCTCCCCGATCGAGCTGTTCCACAGGTAGCGGCCGCCGCCGGTGAAGGTGTTCTCGTGGGGCTTGTCGCCGGTGGCGAAGGAGCCGGTCTGCCGGCCCGTGGCGATGTCGAGGACGTGCACGGTGTTGGCGGTGGAGGCCGAAACCGCGACCCGGGTCCCGTCTGGCGACACGGCCATGTGGTCGGCCCGGTAACCGGCCACCGGGAAGCGCCAGTTGATGCGCCCGGTCCGCAGGTCGACGGAGACGACATCGGCGAAGCTGGGGCGCGAGGCAACGACGGCCGAGCCGTCGGGGGTGGTGTACAGGTCGTCCACGAACTGGTCGTGGCCCTCGCCGGCGGTGGCCCGGATGCCAAGGAAGAAGGCGAGCCTGACCGGGTTGAGGTAGATCTCCCGGAGCCGCTCCTCCTTGTCGGGAACGATGTCGATGCGGCCGACCTTGGCGAGATCTCCGGTGGAGGCGAGGACGTCGGCGGTCCCCTCCCAGTTGTTCCCGACGAACAGCACCTCGCGCAGGCCGTTGCCGCCGGACGAGGCCGCCGCGGGCACGCCGGGCGCCAGGGAGGCCAGAAGGGAGGCCGCGGCGAGCGCGCCCAGGATGCGGAGGGTACGTGACATCCGTTCAACTCCGTTGCAGGGGAAGGGATGGAGAAGGCGCCTCCTGTTACCGGCGGGTAAAATAGGCGGAATGCCGAAAGGACGCAACCCTCACGGGTCGCGCCCTCGGTCACGTACGGGGTTCAGCTCTTCAAGCGACGGAGCCGATCCGGCCGATCACGCCGTCCGAGACGGCCTTCGGGTCGGGGTGGATCGGGGTGTGCGCGCCGGTGAGCGCGGCGCCGCTGCCGCCGCGGCGGTTGGCGACGATCTCGGCGGCGATGGACAGCGCGGTCTCCTCCGGGGAGCGGGCGCCGAGGTCCAGGCCGATCGGGGAGCGCAGCCGGGCCAGTTCGAGCTCGGTCATGCCGACGTCGCGGAGCCGCTTGTTGCGGTCCTCGTGGGTGCGGCGGGAGCCCATGGCGCCGACGTAGGCGACGGGAAGCCTGAGGGCCAGTTCGAGGAGCGGGACGTCGAACTTGGCGTCGTGGGTAAGCACGCACAGGACGGTGCGGCCGTCCACGTCCGTGGTCTCCAGGTAGCGGTGCGGCCAGTCGACGACGATCTCGTCCGCCTCGGGGAAACGGTTCTTCGTCGCGAAGACGGGCCGGGCGTCGCAGACGGTGACCCGGTAGCCGAGGAACTTGCCGATGCGCACGAGGGCGGAGGCGAAGTCGATGGCGCCGAAGACGATCATCCGCGGGGGCGGGACGCTGGACTCGACCAGCACCTTGAGCGGCTCTCCGCAGAGCCGGCCGTCGGCCCCTATCTCCAGTACGCCGGTCCGGCCGGCGTCGAGCATCGCGCGGGCCTCTTCGGCGATGGTGCGGTCCAGCTCGGGGTGGCCCCCGAAGCCGCCCTCCCAGGCGCCTTCGGTACGGACGAACACGGCGCGGCCCATCAGCTCGGCCGGCCCCTCCGCCACTCGGGCGACCGCCGCCGCCTCCCCGCGGGCGGCGGCGGCCAGACCGGCCGCGAACACCGCCCGTACGGGGGAGCCCACGGAGACCGGGGTGACGAGGATGTCGATGATGCCGCCGCAGGTCAGGCCCACGGCGAAGGCGTCGTCGTCGCTGTAGCCGAAGCGCTCGGCGACGGTTTCGCCGTCTTCGAGCGCCTGCCGGCACAGCTCGTACACCGCGCCCTCCACGCATCCGCCGGATACCGAGCCGATGGCCGTGCCCTCGCTGTCGACGGCGAGCGCGGCCCCGGGCTGCCGGGGCGCGCTCCCGCCGACCGCCACCACGGTGGCGACGGCGAAGTCACGTCCCTGCTCGACCCACCGGTTCAGTTCTTCGGCGATGTCCAGCATGGGGGCCTCCTCGGAGAGGTTCGGTTCCAGTATCGGATACGTGGAGTGCGCGGTACTTCGTACGGGTTGTTGCGTACGGATCAGCGGCGGCCGGGTCAGCCGACGCCGAGCCAGCCCTCGATCGGGTGCAGCGCGAAGAAGACCAGGAAGATTCCGGTCAGCGCCCACATGAAGCCGCCGATCTCACGGGCCTTGCCCTGAGCGATCTTGATGGCGACGTACGAGATGACACCGGCGGCGACACCCGCGGTGATCGAGTATGTGAAGGGCATGATGACGACGGTCAGGAAGACCGGGATCGAGGTGGAGCTGTCGGCCCAGTCCACGTGGCGGGCGTTCTGCATCATCATCGCGCCGATGACGACCAGGGCCGCGGAGGCGACCTCACCCGGGACGATCTGGGTGATCGGGGTGAAGAAGAGGCAGGCGGCGAAGAACAGGCCGGTGACGACGGAGGCGAGGCCCGTGCGGGCTCCCTCGCCGACGCCGGTCGCGGACTCGACGAACACGGTCTGGCCGGAGCCGCCCGAGACGCCACCGATGGCCCCACCGGCGCCGTCGATGAACAGGGCCTTGGACAGGCCCGGCATGCGGCCCTTGTCGTCGGCCAGCTTGGCCTCGGTGCCGACGCCGATGATGGTGGCCATCGCGTCGAAGAAGCCGGCGAGCACCAGGGTGAAGACGATCATGCCGACCGTCATGTAGCCGACGTCGCCCCAGCCGCCGAAGGAGACGTCGCCGAAGAGCGAGAAGTCCGGCATCGAGACCGCGGAGCCGTCGAGCTCCGGCGGGCCGTTCTTCCAGGCCTTGGGGTCGATGTCCACGATGGCGTTGAGGATCGCGGCGAGGATGGTGCCGCCGACGATGCCGATCAGGATCGCGCCGGGCACCTTGCGGGCCTGGAGCATGAAGATGGCGATCAGGGTGATCGCGAAGAGCAGGACGGGCCAGCCGGACAGCTCACCGGTCGCGCCGAGCTGGACGGGGGGCATGAACTCCCCGCCGTTGCCGACGAACCCGGCCTTCACGAAGCCGATCAGGGCGACGAACAGGCCGATGCCCATGGTGATGGCGTGCTTGAGCGCGAGCGGGATGGCGTTCATGATCATCTCGCGGAGGCCGGTGACGACCAGGAGACAGATCACGACACCGTAGACCACGCACATGCCCATGGCCTGCGGCCAGGTCATCTGCGGGGCCACCTGCGAGGCGAGCACACCGGACACGGACAGACCGGCGGCGAGGGCCAGCGGCACCTTGCCGACAAAGCCCATGAGCAGCGTGGTCACGGCCGCGGCGAAGGCGGTGGCGGTGATGATCGCCGATCCGTCCATGACGGTGCCGGCGACGTCCTTGCCCGAGAGGAGCAGGGGGTTGAGAAGGAGGATGTACGCCATGGCCATGAAGGTCGTGATACCGCCACGAACCTCGTTGCCGACGTTGGATCCTCTGTGCGTTATGTGAAAGTACCGGTCGAGCCAAGAACGCCCGGCGGGGGTGCGAGAGCCGTCGCCGGCCTCTTCCGCGGTGGTCTTGGGCTCCACAGACGACTGGGTCATGGTGCCTAACTCCCAAGGTTCAAAGGGGCACCCGCATAAAGATTGGAGACGCGGGATTTGGGAAACTGCGTTGGCTGCACGACCCGGGGTGACGGCCCGAGGCGACGCGAAGGTGCACTGCGTGTACTGCGGGTAGCGCGGGGGTGACCGCTGGTACTACGTGGGGGTTCTTGCAGGGGTACTGCCGGGTGAAGCGAACCGCGAGCGGTGCGGTACTTCGGGTACTCCGGGCGGCGCGATGTGAAGTGTGACGTTCCCATTTCGCACCGCCCGGAGAGTCTGAGGGGGTCCGAGGATCCGGGGGTCGCGGCCCCCGGACCACGCCGTCCTAGAGGGTCCCGGTGAGGGCTTCCGGACGGATCGGCGTCTTGTTGAGCTCCAGACCGGTCGCCTGCCGGATCGCCGCGAGGACGGCCGGGGTGGACGAGAGGGTCGGGGCCTCGCCCAT
This sequence comes from Streptomyces sp. NPDC058525, assembly GCF_042719495.1. Lineage (NCBI taxonomy): Bacteria > Bacillati > Actinomycetota > Actinomycetes > Kitasatosporales > Streptomycetaceae > Streptomyces > Streptomyces sp. NPDC058525. The sequence continues at coordinate 38,150 of NZ_JBHXNP010000065.1, read as the reverse complement.
ACCGCGAAGGCCGTAGGGGGCGTTCGGGTCGGCGAGCTCCAGGACGTCGACCGGGATGGTCGGGGTGTCCAGGATGGTCGGGATCAGGTAGTCCGTGAAGGAGGGGTTGCGCACCTTCGCGGTCTTCGGGTCCACGATGATCTCTTCCATGATCGCGACGCCGAGGCCCTGGGTGGTGCCACCCTGGATCTGGCCGACCACGGAGAGCATGTTCAGGGCCTTGCCGACGTCCTGCGCGGTCGCCAGCTCCACGACCTTGACCAGGCCGAGCTCGGTGTCCACCTCGACGACCGCGCGGTGCGCGGCGAAGGTGTACTGGACGTGGCCGTCGCCCTGGCCGGTCTTCAGGTCGAAGGCGACGGTCGGCCGGTGCCGGAACTCCAGCTCCAGGTCGATCGCGTCCTCGCCCTCGAGGATGTCCGCCAGGTCCGCGAGGACCTCGCCGCCGTCGGTGACGACCTTGCCGCTCTCGAGGAGCAGCTCGGCGGTCGCCCACGCCGGGTGGTAGGAGCCGTTCTTGCGGCGGCCGATCTCCAGGACCTTCTCGCGGACGGCCTCACAGGTGTTCTTCACCGCGCCACCGGTCATGTACGTCTGCCGCGAGGCGGACGTGGAACCGGCGGAGCCGACCTGCGTGTCGGCCGGGTGGATGGTCACCTGCGTGACACCCAGCTCGGTGCGGGCGATCTGCGCGTGGACGGTGATGCCGCCCTGGCCGACCTCCGCCATGGCCGTGTGGACCATCGCGACGGGCTCGCCGTTGATGACCTCGAGGCGCACGCGGGCGGTCGAGTAGTCGTCGAAGCCCTCGGAGAAGCCGACGTTCTTGATGCCGACCGCGTAGCCGACGCCGCGGACGACGCCCTCGCCGTGGGTGGTGTTGGACAGGCCGCCCGGCAGTGCGCGGACGTCCGCGCCCTCGCCGGCGCTCTCCCACTGGCGCTCCGGCGGCAGCGGGCGGGCCTTGACCCGGCGCAGCAGCTCGGCGACCGGGGCCGGGGAGTCCACGACCTGGCCGGTGGGCATGATCGTGCCCATCTCCATGGCGTTGAGCTGGCGGAACTCGACCGGGTCCATGCCCAGCTTCGCCGCGAGCTTGTCCATCTGGGCCTCGTAGGCGAAGCAGGCCTGGACGGCGCCGAAGCCGCGCATCGCGCCGCAGGGCGGGTTGTTCGTGTAGAGCGCGATCGCCTCGATGTCGACGTCCTCGAGGACGTACGGGCCCACCGAGAGCGAGGAGGCGTTGCCCACGACCGCCGGGGAAGCGGACGCGTACGCGCCGCCGTCCAGGACGATCTTGCACTTCATGTGTGTGAGCTTGCCGTCCTTGGTGGCGCCGTGCTCGTAGTAGAGCTTCGCCGGGTGGCGGTGCACGTGGCCGAAGAAGGACTCGAAGCGGTTGTAGACGATCTTGACCGGCTTGTTCGTGGCCAGGGCCAGGAGGCAGGCGTGGATCTGCATCGAGATGTCCTCGCGGCCGCCGAAGGCACCGCCGACGCCCGAGAGCGTCATGCGGACCTTCTCCGGCGGCAGGCCCAGGACCGGGGCGATCTGCTGGAGGTCCGAGTGCAGCCACTGGGTGGCGACGTACAGCTCGACGCCGCCGTCCTCGGAGGGCACGGCCAGGCCGGACTCCGGGCCGAGGAAGGCCTGGTCCTGCATGCCGAAGGTGTACTCGCCCTCGACGATGACGTCCGCGCGCTTGCGGGCCTCTTCCACGTTGCCGCGGATGATCGGCTGACGGTGCACGATGTTCGGGTGCGGGACGTGACCGATGTGGTGGTCGTCGCGGCCCTCGTGGATCAGCGGCGCGTCGGGGGCGAGGGCGGAGGCCTCGTCCGTGACGAGCGGCAGCTCGCGGTAGTCGATCTTGATCTTGGCGGCCGCGCGGCGGGCGGTCTCCGGGTGGTCGGCGGCCACGAGGGCGACCGGCTCACCGTGGTGGCGTACCCGGCCGTTGGCGAGAACCGGGGTGTCCTGGATCTCCAGGCCGTAGTTCTTCATCTCGGCCGGCAGGTCGTCGTACGTCAGCACCGAGTACACGCCGGGCATGGCCAGCGCCTCGGAGATGTCGATGGACGCGATCTCGGCGTGGGCGACGGTGCTGCGCAGGGTCTGGCCCCACAGCATGTCCTCGTGCCACATGTCCGAGGAGTACGCGAACTCACCGGTGACCTTGAGGGTGCCGTCCGGGCGGAGCGTGGACTCGCCGATGCCGCCCTTGTTGTGCTTCTGGCTGACGTTCGTCGGCGCGCCTGCGGGCACCGTGCGCGTGTTCTGAGCCATGGTCAGACCGCCTCTGCCTGACGGGCGGCCGCGAGGCGGACCGCGTCGAGGATCTTCTCGTAGCCCGTGCAGCGGCACAGGTTGCCGGACAGGGCCTCACGGATGTCCTGGTCGGACGGGGAGGAGTTCTCCTCCAGGAGCGCGTCCGCCTGGACCAGGAGGCCCGGGGTGCAGAAACCGCACTGGACGGCGCCGGCGTCGATGAACGCCTGCTGGACGTTGGAGAGCGGGGTGCCCTCGCCGGTCTGCGAGTCGCCCGGCTTGGCCTGCCACTGCTTGGCCGCGTCCAGGGACACGCCCTTGCTGCCGCAGCCGCCGCCGGTGCCGCAGGCACCGCCGTGGCCGTGCTCCTCGCGCTGCTTGGCGAAGTCCGCCAGGCCCTCGACGGTCACGACGTCGCGGCCCTCGACCTGACCGGCCGCGACCAGGCAGGAACAGACCGGCACGCCGTCGAGGCGGACGGTGCAGGAACCGCACTCGCCCTGCTCACAGGCGTTCTTCGAACCGGGCAGGCCCAGGCGCTCGCGCAGGACGTAGAGAAGGGACTCGCCCTCCCACACGTCGTCGGCTTCCTGCTGACGGCCGTTGACAGTGAAATTGACGCGCATGATTACGCAGCCCCTTCAAGCGAGCGGCCGTTGCCGGTACCGCGGTACTGCTCCCAGGTCCAGACGAGCTGGCGGCGAGCCATGATGCCAACCGCGTGACGGCGGTACTTCGCCGTGCCGCGGACGTCGTCGATCGGGTTGGCCGCGCCGGAGGCGAGGTCACCGAACTGCTTGGCGATCGACGGGGTGATGACCTTGCCCGACTCCCAGAAGCCGCCCTCTTCGAGCGCGGCGTTCAGGAACTCCTCGGCGGCCTTCGCACGGATCGGGGTCGGCGCGGCCGAACCGATGCCGGTGCGGACCGTACGGGTCTCCGGGTGCAGCGCCAGGCCGAACGCGCAGACCGCGATGACCATCGCGTTGCGGGAGCCGACCTTGGAGTACTGCTGGGGACCGTCCGCCTTCTTCACGTGGATGGTCTTGATGAGCTCGTCGGCGGCGAGCGCGTTGCGCTTGACGCCGGTGTAGAACTCGTCGATCGGGATCAGGCGAGAGCCGCGTACGGACTCCACCTCGACCTCGGCACCGGCCGCGAGGAGCGCGGGGTGCGAGTCACCGGCCGGCGAGGCGCAACCGAGGTTGCCGCCGACGCCGCCGCGGTTGCGGATCTGCGGGGACGCGACCGTGTGCGAGGCGAGCGCGAGACCCGGAAGCTCCGTGCGGAGGTTTTCCATGATCTGCGTGTACGGGACGGAGGCGCCCAGACGAACCACGTCCTCGCCGACCTCCCACTCCCGCAGCAGACCGATGCGGTTCAGGTCCAGGAGGTACTCCGGCCGACGGTGGTCGAAGTTGATCTCGACCATCACATCGGTGCCACCCGCAATCGGCACAGCTGTGGGGAACTCGGCCTTAGCGGCGAGCGCCTCCTCCCAGCTGGCGGGGCGAAGGAAGTCCATGTGCGGCTCTCTTCTTCTTAATCGGGTCGTTCACTTCAAGCCAGGAGGCCCAAAGGCCCTCGACTGGTCGTTCACGTGCTGTTAACGCGGTGTGGACTTAGTACACCGGCCGCCCGTCCCCCGGGTGCAGTCACCGAAACCATGAAGGAGTTGGCTGACGGCCTCCCTCGTCTTGTAGATTCGTATGAAAGGCAGGATGCGACGACCTGCCCGTTTTCCAACGGCAACATTCGAGACAGATCGGCGGCGACATCATGCGGCTGCGCGCACTGCTGGAAACCGAGGCGCTGGGGCTGCGGCTGCTGGGCGGCGAGGAAGAACTCGACCGGACGGTCCGCGGGGTCATGACGACCGACCTGCGTGATCCCAGCCGATACCTCACCGGGGGCGAGCTCGTCCTCACTGGCCTGGCCTGGCGAAGAAATTCAGCCGACTCCGAGCCGTTCGTACGAATCCTCGCGAGCGCGGGCGTCGCCGGGCTCGCGGCCGGCGAGGCGGAGCTGGGAGACATCCCGGACGATCTGGTCTCAGCCTGTCGGCGCAACCGCCTGCCGCTGTTCGCTGTGAACGAAGACGTTGCATTCGCCACGATCACCGAGTACGTGGTGCGCCAGGTTTCCGGGGAGCGCGCGGGCGATCTCGCGGCCGTCGTGGACCGCCACCGCCGCCTGATGACCTCGGGTCCGGCGGGCGGTGGACCGGATGTGGTGCTGGATCTGCTCACCACCGACCTCGATCTCCGGGCCTGGGTGCTGTCCCCCACCGGCCGGCAGATCGCCGGGGCGGGCGAGCCGCTGGCGCCGGGCGTGTGCGCGGCACTGGCGAGCGAGCACCTCGCGGCGGTCCGGACGGGCCGCAGGGGCCCGCACCGGATCTCCATTCAGGGTATTACCTACTCGCTCTTCCCGATCAGGGGACACGGCCGGGGCGCCGCCGGGCCGGGCTCCCGGGACGTGCGCGAGAGCGTGCTGTCGGACTGGCTACTGGCCGTGGAGGCGGACGCCGGCGACTGGCCCGCCGAGCGCCTGGACCTGCTCCAGGGCGTCACCCAGCTGATCGCCGTCGAGCGGGACCGGCGCGACGCGGCCCGCACCGTGCGGCGCCGCCTCGCACAGGAGGTCCTCGAGCTGGTCCAGACGGGTGCTCCGCCCGCCGAGATCGCCGCCCGCCTGCGGGTGGCGGCGCCGGTGCTGCTGCCCGGCCTGGGCGCGGCCCCGCACTGGCAGGTGGTCGTGGCCCGGGTGGACTGGGACGGCGGGGACATCGCCGGCGGCCCGGTGGCCCAGTCGCTGCTGGAGGAGATCCTCGTCGACCCGTCGGTCTCGGGGCCGGAGCCCTCGGACCGGATCGCCGTCGCCCACGCCGGGGACGAGGCCATCGCCCTGGTGCCGCTGCCCTCGCTGACCGGGGAGGGCGGGGAGGACAAGGGCCCCGACTCGGCCCTGCACGCCGACGAGCTGCTCTCGGCCGTACGCGACCCCCTGCAGGCCGGTCTGGCCGACGACGGCCGCCTCACGCTGGGCGTCAGCGCGGCCGTGCACTCCGCCGAGGGGCTGCGCGGGGCGCTGGAGGAGGCCCGGCACGCCCGCCGGGTCGCCGCGGCCCGTCCGGGCCGGGTCTGCGCGGCAGGACACCACGAGCTGGCCTCGCACGTGCTGCTGCTGCCGTTCGTGCCGGACGACGTGCGGCGCGCGTTCACGGCCCGGCTGCTGGACCCGCTGCGGGACTACGACCGGCGCCACCGCGCGGAGCTCATTCCGACGCTGGAGGCCTTCCTGGACTGCGACGGCTCCTGGACCCGCTGCGCGACGCGCCTGCACCTCCACGTCAACACGCTGCGGTACCGGGTCGGGCGAATCGAGCAGTTGACGGCGCGTGACCTCTCGCGGCTGGAGGACAAGCTCGATTTCTTCCTGGCACTGCGGATGAGCTGAGAAGATCCGTCCCGCGGCCGGAGGTGTCCGGACTGCGGGACGGCTGATGATCCGTCCGGACTTTGTGAAAGAGTTCACCCGACCCCTTGGCCGGAGCCTCCGATCCGTGCTCTCATTTCGCCCCAGGGCTCAACGATGTGCTGCTTGGTTGCTTTGGGGAGGGCAATGTGGCGGAAACCGCCATGTCGGGTGCCGGAACTACCGGGGGAGACGACCCCCTCCAGCGGGCGATATGGCGGCTGCGCTCGCGCGGCTGTTGGACCGACGCGGCGGCGCTGCTGACGCCGCACCTGGGAGACGCGGGGGCCGCCGTGCAGCGCACCGCGCTGCTGGTCGAGCGGTGCCTGTTCACGGGCCAGGGCTGGGCCGAGGCCGAGGACGCGCTGCGGGTCGCCGAGGCGGTCGCGCAGGACGACGACGACCGGGGCGCGGCGGCGTGCGAGCGGGGCCAGCTGGCGTACGCGGCGACCGTGCTGGGCGTACGGGACCGGGCCGACGAGGCCCGCTCCGCGCTGGGCCGGGCGGCGGCGCTGCTGTCGCCGGGGTCGCGGACCCGCCCGCTGCTGGACTTCCGGCGGGGCCTGGTCGCCGAGCACCTGGCGGACGCCCCGCAGTCGGCCCGTCCGGCGTACCACCGGGCGCACGCGGGAGCGGTCGCGCACGGGGACACGCTCCTGCTGTCCTTCACCTGGCGGCACCTGGCGGCGCTGGCCCTGCGGGACGGCGAGGTGGCGGAGGCCCGCCACGGGTTCCTGGAGTCCCTGCGGATCCGCGAGGAGCTGGGCTTCCTGGTCGGCACGGCGCCCGCGCTGGCCGCCCTGGCCGAGGCCGAACCGGAACCGGAAGCCACCCGCCTGCGCGCGGAGGCCCGCCGCCTGTTCCACCTCCTGGGCGGCATCCCCACCTGGCTGGCCGACCAGCTCCACCCGACACCGGCCACGTAGCAGCCGCCGTCGGCACCATCCAGCCCCGTCAGGGGTTGGAGCCCGCGAAGTGTTCGCGGATCAGGGACTCCACGACCGGGAGGTCACCGGCGGCCAGCGCCTCCAGCAGCGCCGCGTGCTCCGCCGCGTCCGCGACGAGATCCGCACGGCGGACCCGCGGAGCGCCCGGCAGGGGCCACTGCGCCCGCCGGTGGAGCTCGTCCGCCACCTGCACCAGCTGGCCGTTGCCCGCCAGGGCGAGCACCTGCCGGTGGAAGGCCCGGTCCGCCTCCGCGTACCCCGGGACATCGCCCGCGGCCGCCGCCTCCGCCGTGGCGGCCGCGGCCGGCCGCAGGGCCTCCCACGTCGCCGCGGGCACGGTCCGGGCCAGCCGGAGCATGACCGGGACCTCGAGCATGGCCCGTACCTCGGCCAGCTCCGCCAGCTCGCGCGGGGTGCGCGACAGCACGCGGAAGCCCCGGTTCGGGAGGCATTCCACCGCACCTTCCAGGGCCAGCTGCTGCATCGCCTCTCGCACGGGCGTCGCGGAGACGCCGAAGCGGTCCCCCAGGGCCGGGCCCGAGTAGATCTCGCCCGGCACCAGCTCGCCGTCGACGAGCGCGGCGCGCAGCGCGTCCAGCACCTGTCCGCGTACGGAATGGCGCAGCACTTTCCTCGTCTGTGCCGGTACCCGGGCTCGGGCCGTGTCGTGCACTCGGTCCTCCTCGGTGTATTGGCCTGCCCCGAGGATACGGCCTGACCGAGATCGGGTAAGGTAAGGCTAACCTGTTAACGATCGCGCGATTTGGTGGTCCGTCATGACCGTCACGGCCGTTCCGCCCGTCACCACCTCCCCGGTGGCGGTTTCGTACTCCCGGCTGGCCGAGGCCTACGCCGGGCTGCTGGTCGTCGAGCGCTCCGCGCACGAACCCTCCCCTCGCGGTGTGGGCTGGGTCGGCGCGGACGAGCTGGCGGCTGGCGGACCGGCCCTGGACGCGTACCTGGCCTGGGACGACGCCCAGGTCCTGCGGGACTACGGGCAGCGGGCCCGCCCCGACGTGGTCGCGAGCTTCGGGCTGCACCGGTACGCGTGGCCGGCCTGCCTGCTGATCACCCTGCCCTGGTTCCTCCAGCGGCGGGTCCCCCGGCTCCCCGTCTCCCAGGTGGCCTTCCACCGGACGCAGGGCCGGATGGCCGTACACGTGGCGGAATTCGCCTGCCTGCCGGACGATCCGGCGGCCGCTCTCCCCGGGGCCCGGGTCGTGCCCGACGAGGAGGCGCTGCGCGAGGAGGTGCGGGCTGCGGTGGCCCAGCACCTCGATCCGGTACTGGCGGGCTTCGGCCCGCGCATGCGGCGCGGCCGCCGGGCCCTGTGGGGCATGGTGACCGACGAGGTCGTCGAGAGCCTCTGGTACATCGGCGACCTGCTCGGGGAGCAGCAGCGGGCCATGGCCGAGCTGGAGGCGCTGCTGCCCGGCTCGACCGCCCCGTACACCGGGGGTGCGGGATTCCGCACGCTCGAAGGGCCGGACGGCCGCGGGCTGCCCACGCGCGACCGGGCCAGCTGCTGCTTCTTCTACACCATCCGGCCGGACGACACCTGCGTCACCTGCCCCCGGACCTGCGACGCGGACCGCATCGCCCGGCTCACGGCGGAGGCGGAGCCGATCGCGAGCTGAACCCACCCCCAAGGGTGACGCGATTCGAACTCAACTCGCCCCGCACGGGCGCCAGTTCGAACCACAACACCCTATCCGGCGGGCCCCGCCCCCCGATGGCGTCCACTTGCCCCGAAACCGGCATGCCGGGCCGATCCGCTGCGCCACTATGGCGCCGGAAGGCCGCATACGCGAGGCAGAGGCAAGGGACATCCGCATGAGACTGACCGACATATCGCTGGACTGGCTGCTGCCCGGCAGCCTGCTGATCCTGGGCGTACTTGCGGCAGTTGCGGTACTGGCCCGGGGCAAGCGCGAGAGCGAGAAGGCCGCCGCCGAGGACAGCTGGGAGCGCAGCGAGGAGCGCCGCAGGCGCAAGGAGGCCGTCTACGGCACCGCCTCCTACGTCCTGCTCTTCTGCTGCGCCGCGGTCGCCGCCGCGCTCTCCTTCCACGGACTGGTCGGCTTCGGGCGGCAGAACCTCAACCTGTCCGGGGGATGGGAGTACCTGGTCCCCTTCGGCCTCGACGGCGCAGCCATGTTCTGCTCGGTGCTCGCCGTCCGCGAGGCCAGCCACGGTGACGCGGCCCTCGGCTCGCGCATGCTGGTCTGGCTGTTCGCGGGCGCGGCCGCCTGGTTCAACTGGGTGCACGCGCCGCGCGGGCTGGGCCACGACGGAGCCCCGCAGTTCTTCGCCGGCATGTCGCTCTCGGCGGCCGTCCTCTTCGACCGGGCCCTCAAGCAGACCCGCCGGGCGGCGCTGCGCGAACAGGGCCTGATCCCGCGGCCGTTGCCGCAGATCCGGATGGTCCGCTGGCTGCGGGCGCCCCGGGAGACCTTCGGCGCCTGGTCGCTCATGCTGCTGGAGGGGGTGCGCACCCTCGACGAGGCCGTGGACGAGGTGCGCGAGGACAAGAAGGAGAAGGAGAACGACCGGCACCGCAGGCGGGAGCAGCACCGTCTGGACCGTGCGCACATCAGGGCGCTGGGCCGGCAGCACCGGGCCTTCGGGCGGGCCCGCGCCCGGCAGGTCGAGCTGCCGGAACTGACGCAGGGAGCGGGCTCCGCGCCGGTCGGCGCGGAGCCGGCCATACCGGAATCGGGACAGCTGACCGCCCGCCGCAGGCCCTCCCTGCAGGCCGTCAGCCGGACCGAGTCCGTTGAGGTGACCGGGCCCCGGACGGTGGACCTCACCGCCGAGGACGACACCCAGACGATTCCCCGGCTCGACTCGCTGGAGCGCAAACTGAAGGACCTGGAGCAGCAGTTCGGCTGACCGCTCCCGGCGCCGGTACCGGTCCCAGCCCCGGTCCCGGACGCGCACCCGGCCCCCGGAGGGCTCGCCCGCTCAGGCGAGCCCTCCGCTCAGGCGAGCCCTCCGTGCAGTTCGAACCAGACCACCTTGCCGCGGCCCGGTTCCACCACGTCCACGCCCCACGCGTCGGCGAGCGCCTGCACGAGCACCAGACCCCGGCCGTGCGTACCGTCGTCGGCGGTCGGTACGTACGGCAGGGGCCGCCGGGAGGCGTAGTCCCGGACCTCCACCCGCAGCCGGGCGGCGTCCAGGCTCGCGCAGACCTCGGCGCCCTGCTCGGTGTGGACGAGGGCGTTGGTGACGAGCTCGGTGAGGAGGAGTTCGGCCACCTCCGCGGCATCCGCCCGGCACCGGTGGCGCATCAACTCCCGTAAGGACCGCCGGATTTCGCCCACCGCCTTCAGATCGGCCCGGCGTACGCTGCGGCTGATCTCCAGCGCGTCCGCCGCTCCCCCGCCTTCGGCCGAGGGCTCGCGAGGTACCGGCCGGCCCCTCTTCCACAGCTTCCCCGTGTTCGCCCCCACCCGCACGGCGGTCTACCTCCCGCGTCCATTGCTCTCGAACAGGTCTACGGGATGCATGCCCCCCGGACCGGTCCGCACTCATACGGGCTCAAGGGCGGGGAACGTTGCGGAGGTTGGATCGAGCCATCTGGATCATCCGGCCCACCCCTCCGTCCAGCACGATCTTGCTGGCGGAAAGGGCGAATCCGGTCACCATCTCGGTACTGATCCTCGGTGGAATCGACAAGGCGTTGGGGTCGGTCACCACGTCCACCAGAGCGGGTCCCCGGTGCTTGAACGCATCCCTCAAAGCCCCTGTGAGCTGCTTGGGCTTCTCCACGCGGACCCCGTACGCGCCCGCCGCGCGGGCGATGGCGGCGAAATCGGGATTCGTGTTCTGCGTCCCGTAGGAGGGCAGGCCGGAAACCAACATCTCCAACTCGACCATTCCGAGTGATGAGTTGTTGAACAGGACCACTTTGACGGGAAGGTCGTACTGCACCAGGGTGAGGAAATCTCCCATCAGCATCGAGAAACCACCGTCACCCGACATCGACACGACTTGACGTTCGCGGTCGGTGAACTGTGCGCCGATGGCCTGCGGGAGGGCGTTGGCCATGGAGCCGTGGCTGAAGGAGCCGATGATGCGGCGCTTGCCGTTCGGGGAAAGATAGCGTGCCGCCCACACGTTGCACATGCCGGTGTCGACGGTGAAAACGGCGTCCTCGTCGGCGAGTTCGTCGAGCACCGAGGCCACGTACTCGGGGTGGATGGGGGTGTGCTTCTCCACCTTGCGGGTGTAGGCCTTGACCACGCCCTCCAGGGCGTCCGCGTGCTTCTTCAGCATCCGGTCCAGGAAGCGGCGGTCCGTCTTGGCCCGCACCCGCGTGTTCAGGGCGCGCAGGGTCTCCCGTACGTCTCCCCAGACGGCGAGGTCCAACTTGGATCGGCGGCCGAGGTGTTCGGGCCGGATGTCCACCTGGACGATCTTCACGTCGTCGGGGAGGAAGGCGTTGTACGGGAAGTCCGTGCCGAGCAGGATCAGCAGATCGCACTCGTGGGTCGCCTCGTAGGCCGCGCCGTAGCCGAGGAGGCCGCTCATGCCGACGTCGTACGGGTTGTCGTACTGGATCCACTCCTTGCCGCGCAGGGCGTGCCCGATGGGCGCCTTGACCCGGCCGGCGAACTCCATCACCTCGGCGTGCGCCCCGGCGGTGCCGCTGCCGCAGAAGAGGGTGATCCGGTCCGCCTCGTCGACGAGGCGGACCAGCTTCTCGATCTCGCCTTCGCCCGGGCGGACCGAGGGGCGGGCGGTGACCAGGGCGTGCTCCACCGATTTCTCCGGCGCGGGCTGCCCGGCGATGTCCCCGGGCAGCGCGACGACGCCGACACCGCTGCGGCCGATGGCGTGCTGGATGGCGGTCTGCAGGACGCGCGGCATCTGCCGGGGGTTGGAGATCAGTTCGCTGTAGTGGCTGCACTCGCTGAACAGCCGGTCGGGGTGGGTCTCCTGGAAGTAGCCGAGGCCGATCTCCGAGGAGGGGATGTGGGAGGCGAGCGCGAGGACCGGGGCCATGGAGCGGTGGGCGTCGTACAGGCCGTTGATCAGGTGCAGGTTTCCCGGGCCGCAGGAGCCCGCGCAGGCGGCGAGGCGGCCGGTGATCTGGGCGTCGGCGCCGGCCGCGAAGGCCGCCGTCTCCTCGTGGCGGACCTGGATCCAATCGATGCCACCCGTACGGCGGATTGCGTCCACCACCGGGTTGAGGCTATCGCCGACGACGCCGTACAGCCTGCGCACGCCGGCGCGCACGAGGATGTCGACGAACTGCTCTGCCACGTTCTGCTTGGCCATGCCTCCTATCCAGCCACGGGTGCGCCGGTTACGCCTCCCAGACGGCGGCGGCCGTGCGGTCGTCGGCGTAGCCCTTGAGGCGGAGCTGGGTGTCCGCGAGGAAGGCGGCGAGGCCGGGCGGTTCCGGCACGGCCCAGCGCGCGGCGAGCGCGGCCGGCAGGACCGGCTCCTCGCGCATCGGCTCGGCGAGGCCGCCGGAGCACAGCAGCAGGGTGTCACCTGGACGGGCCACGGAGGCGCGGAACCGGAAGCCGTGCGCGGTGTCCTCGTCGGACGGGGGCGGGGACGGGGCGGCCTGGGCGGCCTGGGCGGTCGGGGCGGGCGGTGGTGGCGGTGCGGACGGGGCGGGTGGTACGGACGGCCGGGCGGGTTCGAGGTCCTGCCAGGCCCCGTCCCGCAGCCGGAACAGCCCGCCCGCGCCGGCGCCGAAGCACACCCGGGTGCGGCACTCGGGGTCCACCGGGAGCAGCAGGCCGCGCAGTCCGGCCGTGTACGCCTCCTCGGCGAGCCCGAGCTCGGCGGCGCGGGCGCGCAGCCGTCCGTAGCCGCGGTCGGTGAGCCGCTGGAGGCCCGAGCGCAGGGCGTCGCGGCGCCCGGCGCGGATGTCCTCGGCCAGCCGCTCCTGGCTCCGCCCGACGGCCGCGGCGACGGTCCGGCAGAGCTCGGCGGCGGCCGCGGCGGCCCCGGGGGCGGCCCGGTCGCCGCCGGCGAGGACCACCAGGACCAGGGCGTCGTCGCCGCCGCCGAACCGGGCGGTGAGCAGGAAGTCGCGGCGGGCCTCGCCGCGGAACCGGGCGGAGTCCCCGCGCAGGGAGGCGGCGCGCAGGGTGTACGTGCCGTAGCGGGCGCCTTCCAGGACGGTGTCGGGGGTCAGGGCGTCCAGCGCGGCCGGGTCGGCGGGGGGGAGCGAGCCGGGCTCGGCGGCGTAGGTGGGCGCGCGGTCCCCCAGATGCCGCACCTCGGGCCGGTCCGCGCCGGATCGCTCCGCGGGCCCGGCCCGCACGGGCCCCGGCTCCGCCCCCTCCTCCTCCCGCTCCTGCGGCACCTCCCACCGCCACACAGGCAACTCGGCCTCCCGCACCGGCGGCACCTCCACACCCCCGAGCGCATACCCGGTGACACCCCCTTCCCGCGGATCCCGCGGATCCCGCGGCGGGGCGGGCGGCGGGGGCGGCGGCGCTACCGGGGGCGCGGGGGCAGCAGCCGCGGGCGGCGGGGTGACCGGAGGCGGGACGGCAGCCGCCGCGGGCGGCGGAGTGACCGGAGGCGGGACGGCGGCCGGGGGCGGCGGGGTGACCGGAGGCGGGACGGCGGCCGGGGGCGGCACGGCGCCCGCCGGCCCGCCGGGAGCCGAAGGCGGGGCAGCAGCCGTGGGCGGGACGGCGCCCGCAGCCAGATGCGGAGCAGAGGGGTATTCAGCAGCCGTAGCCGGGGCGGCGGACGAAGGTGACCCAGTAGCCGGAGGCGAGCTGAAGGCCGGCGGCACGGGAGCGGCCGTGGGCGGCTGGGCCGCAGCAGGTGGTGGCGGCGGGGCAGCGGGCGCAGGCGGGGCCGCGGCAGGTGGTGGGGGTGGGCTGGCAGGAGGCTGGGCGGCAAGTGGAGGCGGCTCGCCAGCCGTTGGGCGCGGGGCGGCAGCCGGTGGGGGCGGGGGCTCAACCGGGTTCGGCGTCCCGGCCGTTGGCGGTGTGGTCGCACGCGGCTGGGCCGGGGGCCATCCCGGTGGGGGCGGCGGCGCAGAACGGCGGGGCCCCGGGAGCAGCGATTCCGGGGCGGCCGGTGCCTCCGGCGGCGCGGGCGGAGGCCCCGCCTGCCCCGGCACCGACACCGGCCCGACCCCCGCCACGGAGGCCCGCCCCGGTCCCGACACCGCAGGCAGCCCCGGCGCCGCAGCCGAGGTCGCACCCCACCCCGCCCCCGAGGCCGAAGCCGAGCCGGATCCCGCAGACGGGTCCGATCCCGACGCCCGATCCGACGCCGAGGCCACACCCGGAATCGACCCCGAGGCCGGCTCCCGATCCGACGCCGAAGCCGGAGCCGGCACCGAAGCCTGACTCGACCCGGCACCCGGCTCCTGACCTGGCAACGAAGCCTGCCCCGGGCCGGTACCCGGCAACTGGCCCGGCACCGAAGCCTGACCTGAGCCCACACCCGATGCCCGACCCGGCGACGAAGCCTGACCCGGACCGGCATCCGCGGCCTGACCGGACGCCGAAGCCTGACCCCGACCGGCATCCGCGGCCTGACCGGGCGCCGAAGCCTGACCCAGACCGGCACCCGGGAACTGGCCCGGCACCGCAACCTGACCTGGGCCCACACCCAATGCCCGACCCGGCAACGAAGCCTGACCCGGACCGACATCCGCGGCCTGACCGGACGCCGAAGCCTGACCCGGACCGGCGCCCGGCAACTGGCCCGGCACCGCAGCCTGACCTGGGCCCACACCCAATGCCCGACCCGGCGACGCAGCCTGGCCCGGGCCGGCGCCCGGGGATTGGCCCCGCACCGCAGTCTGCCCCGGGCCGGCGCCCGGGGACTGACCCGGTGCCGGAGCCTGGCTTGGGCCCGGGGGGTCGGTTGTTGTGAGGTTGGCCGCCGTGTGGAAGCGGTGGTCCAGGGTGTCGCCCGGGTCGGGGGACGGGCCCGGGTCCGGGTCCGGGTCCTCGTAGAGCTTCTGCCACCAGTCGTCCGCGCCCTGCTGACTCATGCCCTCATTCTCGGCCTCCCGCGCGAGCGGAAAACGCCGAATGCGCGAAAAGGGTCCACCGGGCCGCCGCCCGGTGGACCCCTCCACCCCTACCCGTACGGACTAGCGGACGTCGTACGCCCGCGCGACCGTCTGGGTAACGGAGGCACCGTTCGCGTCGGTCAGTTCGACCTTCAGCGACACCTGCCTGCCCGAGGCCCCGGCGTGGTCCACGACCGCGCTCCATCGGCCCCCGCGCTCGCTCACCTTCGCCTCGGTCCAGTTCTCACCGTCGTAGGAGTACGACAGCTTCGCCGACTTCAGCGCACCCGGCGCGTAGCCCGCGTGCCCGGTGGCGCTCAGCCCGATGGTCTGGCCGTTCGCCGCCGCGGCCGTCTTCATCCCGTCCAGTGGGGCCGCGTACCGCGGGAAGAGGACCGGCAGCCCCTGCGAGTACGCCGACGCGTCGAGCTTCGAGGTGAAGCCCCAGGTCGTCCGCACGGAGGTGGACCGCTGCCAGGTGCGCGCCGGCGGGCCGATCTTCTCGATGGCCTGGGTCAGTTCGTACCGGCCCGCCTCGGCCGGCACCTCGAAGACCCCGAACGGGTACCAGCTCTCGCCGATGACCTCGCCGTCCCGCTTGAGCTGCAGGTTGCCGATGTCGCCGAAGGAGCCCGGCTGGGCGGCGTGGCGGCTGTCGCCCCACATCGCGGGGGCGAAGCCGATCAGGTTGCCCTGCCGCTCGGCGGCCAGCGTCTCCTTGCCGGAGGCATCGCGCGGCGCGACCGGGCCGGTCACCCCGTCGTACCAACTGGCGCTGGTCTTCTGCCCCTTGGCGTAGCGGCGCTGCTCGCCGACCATGAACTCGCCCCAGGGGAAGCTGCTGGAGAGCAGCTGGTCCCAGGCCGTGTCCCCGGCGGTGTAGAACTCCGTGCGCCGGCCCGGCGCCGCGACGGTCTCGATCCCGCCGAAGAACACCGCGCTGCCGATCGGCCGGTAGGCCCCGGCCAGGTCGATGAAGTCGGCTGCCACGCCCATGGAGTTGTAGGTGGACTCCACCTGTCCGAGGTCGCGGTCGCGCACCCGGTAGGTGCGGCTGCCCTTGACCTCGCCCGTCTCGGGGAAGGCGAGGCTGTAGACGTACGGGCTCTTCGCGGTGGCCTTCCAGGACAGCGTGACCTTGCCCGCCGCCAGCCGGTCCAGCAGCGCCTTGCCCTCGGCGGCCTCGATGGCCATCGCGGGCAGCGAGCCGCCCGCATAGCCGGTGAAGGCGACCCAGCGGCCGGGGGCGTCGCGGTGGGCGAGCACCGCCTTGGCCCCGGCGGCCTTCGCGTTCTGCGCGACCTGGTGCAGCGCCCCGTCCGCGGCCTTGACCAGGACGACCGCGTCCTTGGCGGCGACCGCGGCGAGCTCCTCCGGGGTGCCGGCGCCCGCGTCGACGAGCGGCGCGCTGCCGTTCCCGTCGAGGTTGTCGCTGCCGGTGGACGCGGTGATCGGGTGCAGGGCGGGGCCGCCCGCGACCTTCAGTTCGGAGACGAGCGGCGCGGCCGCCCGCCAGTAGCTGCCGAACTCGAACTCGCCGTCCTTCGCGCGGTCTTCGACGGAGGCGTAGAAGCCGCGGATGGTCCGGCCGCCCATGGCGGTGCCGGCGTGCAGCCACGCGTCGTCCCAGCTGCGGGCGAATCCGAGGGTGGTGTTGCGGGCCTCGACCGGCTTGTCGGCGTCGACGGCCAGGCGCCCGGCCTTGCGGGCGTCGAGCACGACGGTCGTGTCCTTCTTCACCTCGACCTGCGGGCGCCCGAGGTAGGTGAGGGAGTCGACCAGCCGGTCGTCGCCCTCGCCCGCGTCGGGGGTGCCGACGAAGGCGGAGAGGAAGTAGGCGCCCGGCCGGACCCGGTAGACCTGGTCGACGGAGCCGTCGTTGAAGCGGCGCTCGCCGGTGGCGTCTCCCCCAGCTACCGCTGGGAGGTGCCCCCAGGTGCCGATCACGTCCAGGGAGGACGGTCCGGCGGCCGGCTTGCCCGCGCGGTCGACGAGCTTGACGCGCAGGGTGACCGTCTGCGGCTCGACGTACAGCGAGAAGGGGGTGGAGACGCGCACGCCGCCCGCCGTGGCGATGATCCGGCCGGTGACGTCCCCGTACTGGGAGCGCTCCAGCCCGGCGGCCGGGTCGAGGCCGAGCGGCACCTTGACGGTGGCTCCCGCCGGGACGGTCACGGTGCGCTGGCCGAGGCGGGCGACCTGGCTGCGGACGGCGGAGCCGTCGTTGCCGGTGACCTTCTCGACGGCGAGGTTCAGGGTGACGGGGCTCTTGCCGAGGTTGGTGTACGGGACCTGCACGGTCGTGCGGTCGCTGCGGTCCTGCGGCCAGTTGTAGGTGCCGCCCTGGACGGCGGGGGCGCCGGTGACGGTGGTGTCGAGGGCCGCGCGCACGTCGAGCCGGCCGCCGCCGGTCTCCCGTACGTCCCCGGGCACCGCGGTGTTCGCGGAGCCGACGAGGGCCGCCTTGACCTGCTGCGCGGTCCAGTCGGGGTGGCGCTGCTTGACGATGGCGGCGGCGCCCGCGACGTGCGGGGTGGCCATCGAGGTGCCGGACATGCCCTGGTACGCGTACACCCCGCGGCCGCCGGCGGCGGCGGCCGAGATGCCGACGCCGGGGGCGGCGATCTCGGGCTTGAGGGTGTGCTGGAGTCCGGCCGGGCCGCGGCTGGAGAAGAGCGCGGTGGTGTCGTCGCGGTCGACGGCGCCCACGGTCAGCACGCTCGCCGCGCAGCCGGGCGAGGAGACGGTGTTGTTGCCGGGGCCGGAGTTGCCGGCGGCGATGACGAAGAGCGGGCCCTGCTGGGAGAGCCGTTCGGCGGCCGCGGCGAGCGGGTCGTCGCAGGCGGTCTGGGTGGGGTCGCCGAGGCTCATGGAGACCACGTCGGCCTTGCTCGCGACGGCCCACTCCATACCGGCGATGATCCACGAGTCGAGGCCGTAGCCCGCGTCGTCGAGGACCTTGCCGCTGAGCAGTTCGGCGCCGGGGGCCACGCCCTTCTTGGCGCCGCCGCTCTCGGCCCCGGAGCCGCCGACGGTGGAGATGGTGTGGGTGCCGTGGCCCTGCCGGTCGCCGTCGGTGTCCGAGTCGGTGAAGTTCCTGGAGTCGGAGACGCGGCCCTTGAGGTCGGGGTGTTCGAGGTCGGTGCCGGTGTCGAGGACGGCGACCTTGGTGCCCTTGCCGTCGTATCCGGCGGCCCAGGCGGCGTTCGCGTTCACCTGCTTCGTGGAACGCTCCAGGTTCGCCTGGACCTTGCCGTCCAGCCACAGCTTCTTCAGCGCGCCGGACGCGGAGCGCGCGCGGGCGTCCGTACCGGTGACGTCGGCCCAGAAGTCGGCGGCCCGCTCCTTGTCGGCGGAGAGGGCGACGCCGCCGATGGAGTCGAGGACCAGGGAGCGCTCGGCGCCGCGGGGTGCGGGCGGGGCGCTGCGCGCCACGTTCACGGAGCCGTCGTAGACCGCGATGAGCGGGAGCTTCTTGGCGTGCGCGTCGTCGTAGCCCTGCCGGATGAGGCCGGTGACGTTGAAGAGCTCGTGGTCGGCCTTGCCGGCGGCGAGGGCCTTCGCCGCGCTCTCCGGGTAGACGTAGAGGTCCTTGCCGGACTGGCGGGTCTGGACGACCGGCTGCGAGCCGTCCGGGCGCGGCATGGCGGTGGCGGCGGTGCGGCCGGCGGCGTCGGTGGAGACCACGATCCGGTCGCCGGTGACGAGGGTGACCGTGACGGGGGCGGTGGGCTGCTTTCCGGCCGCCTCGCTGCCCACGAGTGGTCTGTTTCCAGGCGCTCCGTCGCTCGGCTGTGCCGCCGACGGGCCGACGGCGGTGACGGCCAGGACGGCTGCTGTGGCCGCCCCGAGCGTCGTTCGCGATATCGGGCGCATCGCTCTCCCCAGGTGAATTCCGGCCAACTGCTGCATTGCGCGGCAAAGCTGCCGCATAAATGGCTTCTGGCCAGCGGATGTTGGTGCTGCGGTGGCGTCACCTTGGCAGAGTGGCGGGGGGTGCGGCGATGATGTCGGCGGCGGGTTTGCGCCGTGGCCGCTTCCCGCCAGGTGCGGGGCTGAGAGGTGGGTGTTCGGGTTGCTGGGTGCGATAGGCCTCGACGAGGGCCAGGAGTCGGCGTACCGCGTGCTGGTGGCGCTGGGGGCGGCGGAGGTGCCCGACCTCGCGCACCGGCTGACCCTGCCGGTGCCGCAGACCGAGCGGGCGCTGCGGCACCTGGAGCGGCACGGTCTGGCCGCGCAGTCCTCGGCGCGGCCGGGGCGCTGGGTGGCGGCGCCGCCGGGGGTGGCCCTGGGGGCGCTCCTGACGCAGCAGCGGCACGAGCTGGAGCAGGCGGAGCTGACGGCGGCGCTGCTGGCGGAGGAGTACCGGGCGGAGGCGGCCGAGCCGGCGGTGCACGACCTCGTGGAGGTGGTGCAGGGCGCGAGCGCGGTGGCGCACCGCTTCCACCAGCTCCAGCTGGGCGCCGAGCGGGAGGTGTGCGCGCTGGTCAGCGGCCGGCCGCAGGTGGTGACGGGTACGGAGAACGAGGCGGAGGAACGGGCCTCCGTACGCGGCGTCGACTACCGGGTGGTGATCGAGCGGGAGGTACTGAGCCGGCCGAGCGGGATCCGGGAGGCGTCGGCGGCGCTGGCCCGCGGGGAACGGGTCCGGGTGACGGGCGAGGTCCCGACGAAGCTGGTGATCGCGGACCGGACGCTGGCGATGGTTCCGCTGACGGCGCGCGGGGCGGAGCCGGCGGCGCTGGTGGTGCACGCGTCGGGGCTGCTGGAGTCCCTGACGGGTTTGTTCGAGGCGGTGTGGCGGGAGTCGCTGCCGCTGCGGCTGGGCGTGTCGGGCGGGCCCGAGGAGTCGGACGGCGGGCCGGACGCCACGGATCTGGAGATCCTGACCCTGCTGTTGGCCGGGATGACGGACGCGAGCGTGGCCAAGCATCTGGAACTGGGCCTGCGGACGGTGCAGCGGCGGGTCAAGGGCCTGATGGAGCTGGCGGGGGTCACGACGCGGCTCCAGCTGGGCTGGCACGCCTACGAACGGGGCTGGGTGGCCCGATAGGCCCTGGTCGGTCACGCTGAGCAGATGGATCTGCCGCAGCTGCTCCTGGTGGGGCTGGTGCTGGTCCTCGGGGTGCTCGGGGTGCTGGTGCCGGGTGTACCGGGGACCTGGCTGGTGTGGGCGGGGCTGCTGTGGTGGGCGCTGGGCGTGCGGTCGGCGGCGGCGTGGACCCTGCTGGTCGCGGCGACGGCCCTGCTCCTGGTGGTCCAGGTGGTGAAGTGGCTGCTCCCGCCGCGGCGGCTGCACGGGCTGGCGGTGACCCCCCGGATGGCGGTGTACGCGGGCACCGGGGCGGTACTGGGCTTCGTGCTGATCCCGGTGCTGGGGGCGGTCCCGGGCTTCGTGGGCGGCATCTACCTGTGCGAGCGGCGCCGCCTCGGGACGCACGGCGAGGCGTGGGCGTCGGCGCGGGCGGTGATGCGGGCGGTGGGGACGAGCGTACTGGTGGAACTGCTGGCGTGCCTGCTGGTGACGGGCGCGTGGGTGGGCGTGGCGGCAACGCCCTGAACCACCGCCCCCCACCCGGCCCGGGCCCCGACTCCCCGCCTCACGAATCCGGCCCCGGGCCCCGGGCCTCGGGCCCCGGGCCCCGGGCCTCGGGCCCCGGGCCCCGGACCCTGGGCCCTGGGGTCGGACTTCGGGCTGGGATGCACTCTCGGGCTTCGGGCTCGGGACCCGAGGTCGGACTTCGGGCTCGGGACCCGAGGTCGGACTTCGGGCTCGGGACCCGGGGTCGGACTTCGGGCCCGGGCCCCGTGCTCGGGCCTCGAGCGCCGGGCCCCGGGCTCGGGCCTCGGGCGTCAGGCCCCGGCCTCGGGCCCCGGGCTCGGACTTCGGGCTGGGGATCCACTCTCGGGCCTCGGGACTAGGGCTCGGGCCCGATGCGCGGGGGCGTGCGGGCTGCGAGGGTTTGGGCATGACGGACTTCGAGGGTTTCAGCAAGGCCGAACTGGCGTACCTCCGCTCCCAGCGGCTGGGCCGGCTCGCCACCGTGGACGCGGCGGGGCAGCCGCAGGCGAACCCGGTGGGGTTCTTCCCTCAGGACGACGGGACGATCCTGGTGGGCGGACTGGCGATGGGCTCGACGAAGAAGTGGCGCAACCTCCAGCACAATCCGCGGCTGGCGCTGGTCGTGGACGACCTGGTGAGCACCCGGCCGTGGCAGGTCCGCGGCGTGGAGATCCGCGGACACGCCACGCTGGAGGTGGGGCCGCACGGGCTCGGCCCGCACTTCAGCCCGGAGGTGATCCGCATCCACCCGGACCGCGTCCACACCTGGGGCCTGTAACCCAACCACCCCCACCGCCCGAAGCCCCTCCCCGCCGCCCGGCGAGGCTGCATGGGCCGCGCCTCCACGCGGCGGAGGCCGGGCCCCGGCGGGGGCTCGGCGCAGCTGCCCGGCACGCCCCTGGCCCGCCGCAGAAGCCGAACCCGGCCGCACCACGGCATGGCGAAGCCGGGCCCAGCCGAACCACGGTGCGGCCGAGCCGGCCCCGCCTCCAAGCCGCAGGGCAGCGGAGACGCGTGGGCCGGCCCCACCGCGCAGCCCGCGGCGGGCCGGCCCCGCCCGGCGGGGGCTCGGCGCAGCCGCCGGGTGCTGCCATGGCCCGGCGCAGAAGCCGAACCCGGCCGCACCACGGCATGGCGAAGCCGGGCCCAGCCGAACCACGGTGCGGCCGAGCCGGCCCCGCCTCCAAGCCGCAGGGC
>NZ_JBHXNP010000065.1:0-16588 GCF_042719495.1 Streptomyces sp. NPDC058525 | reverse complement strand
CAGCGGAGACGCGTGGGCCGGCCTCGCCGGGCAGACCGCGGCGCCCAGGCCGGCTTTGGCGGGCGGACCGCGGCGCGGCCGTCAGGCTCCGCCGGGCCTCGGCCTGGGATGGTCCGGCCCCGTCCTGGGGAGGCCGTGGCGCGGCCGTCAGGGTCCGCCGGGCCTCGGCCTGGGGCGGGGCGGGCCCGCGAGGGCTAGGCTCGGCCGAAGCGTTTGGCCGCGTAGTTGGCGCGGCCTTCCGCCGACTTGAGGCGCCAGTCGCGGCGGATCTCCGAGCGGAGCCTCGCGTCCGTCTTCGCCACGATCCGCTGGTTCTCCCGCAGCAGCTTGCGGTAGCTCTCCAGGCGGCGTTCCGGCAGCTCGCCGGAATCCACGGCGGCCCGCACCGCGCACCCCGGCTCCGCCTCGTGCGCGCAGTCGTGGAAGCGGCAGGTCTCCGCGTACTCCTCGATCTCCGCGAACACCTGGCCGACACCGGTCCCGGCGTCCCAGAGCCCGACGCCGCGCAGTCCTGGCGTGTCGATCAGGACGCCGCCGCCCGGCAGGGCGAGCAGGTTGCGCGTCGTGGTCGTGTGGCGGCCCTTGCCGTCGACCTCGCGGGCCTCCTGGACCTCCATGACGTCGGCCCCGAGCAGCGTGTTCGCCAGGGTGGACTTGCCGGCGCCCGAGATGCCGAGCAGCACGCTCGTACCGCCGCCGACGAGGGCGGTGAGGACGTCCGTGCCCTCCCCCGTGAGGGAGGAGACCGTCAGTACCTGGACCCCGGGCGCGGTGGTCTCCACGTCCTGGACCAGGTGTGCGAGCACGGCCGGGTCCGGGACGAGGTCCGCCTTGGTGAGGACGACCAGCGGCTGCGCCCCCGATTCCCACGCCAGGGCCAGGAAGCGCTCGATGCGCCCCAGGTCCAGTTCCACGGCGAGGGAGACGGCGATGATCGCGTGGTCGACGTTGGCGGCGAGGATCTGCCCCTCGGACCGCTGGGAGGAGGTGGACCGCACGAAGGCGGTGCGGCGCGGCAGGTACGCCTTCACGTAGCGCGGGCTGCCCGTCGGCTCGACCGCCGCCCAGTCGCCGGTGCAGATGACCCTCAGCGGGTCGTGCGGGGTGACGAAGGCGGTGTCGGCTCGGACGATGCCGTGCTCGGTCATGACGTCGCACTGACCGCGGTCGACGCGTACGACCCGGCCGGGCAGGAGGCCCTGCTCGGCGTACGGGATGAACTCGACGGCCCACGCGGCGTCCCAGCCGAAGGGGGCCAGGGCCGTGTCCCGGGACGACTCCGAGGAGGAAGAAGAGGAGGAAGGAGAAGAGGAAGGAGAATGCTGTGCGAGAGACAAGGGGAACCCTTCACAGGGTGGCCCCGGCAGCGCGCTCCCGCTCGGTGGCGGTGCGCGAAGAGGTCTGAGGTCAGCCGGAGACCACGGAAGTGACATTGATGGTCTTCTGAGTGCGGGCGACGGCGCCCTGCCTGACGACAGTCATCAATGAACTCACCTCCGGGTCATGCGCGTGCTGGGGTTCCGCGCTGCTCGGCGGGAACGGATTCACCGTAACAAGCCCGCTCCCGGGGGCGCCAATTCTTTTTCGCGGCCCGCAGGCCCGGATGCCCCCAGCGGGCGCTAGCCGAAGCGGACCGGCAGGTACTTGATGCCGTTGATGAAGTCCGAGCGGAGCCGCCGCACCTCGCCCGCGAGGCCGAAGTCGGGGTGGTGGTGGAGGAGTTCGCGCATCAGGGCCTTGATCTGGGTGCGGGCCAGCCCCGCGCCCAGGCAGAAGTGCGGGCCCCCGCCGCCGAAGGCGAGGTGGTCGTTCGGGGTGCGGCGGATGTCGAAGGTGAAGGGGTCGGCGAAGACCTCCTCGTCGCGGTTGGCGGAGGTGTAGTACGTGACCACCTTCTGGCCGGCGGCGATCGGCCGGCCCCGCAGCACGGTGTCCCGCGTCGCGGTGCGCCGGAAGTTGTGGATCGAGCCGCCCCAGCGCAGGAACTCCTCCACGGCCGAGGTCCACAGCGCCTCGTCCTGCGGGGAGGCGGCCAGTTCGGCGCGGGCGGCCGGATGCCCGGCCAGCGCCAGCACGGTGTGGGACAGCAGGTTGCGGGTGGTCTCGTTGCCCGCGACGCACAGCAGCACGAAGAACATGTTGATCTCGTCCGGGGTGAGCCGGTCCCCGTCCACCTCCGCGTGGACCAGCGTCGAGAGGATGTCCTCGCGGGGGTGCGCCCGCCGCTCGGCGGCCAGCGCGTCGCAGTAGGAGTAGATCTCGGCGGCCGCGAGGTCGCTGTCGTGCTTGCCCGCCGAGAGCTCCGGGTCCTGGCCGCCGGCCATCCGGTTGCTCCAGTCGAAGATCAGCCGCTCGTCGCCCGGGGGCACGCCGACCATCTCGCAGATCGTCTGGATGGGCAGCCAGGCGGCCACCTCCGAGACGAAGTCCATGTCCCGGCCGGGGGTGACCGCGCCCTCCACCAGGGCCGCCGCCCGCTCCGCGATCCGGGCCGCCAGGCGGCGCACGACGCGGGGGGTGAAGCCCGCGCTGACCAGGGCTCGGTAGCGGGAGTGGCGCGGGGCGTCCATGCCGAGCAGGACCAGCCGCAGGGTCGCCAGGGATTCGGGGCTCTGGTCGCGGACCATGAAGGAGCCGAGTTCGGTGGACCACAGCTCGGGGTCGCGGCTGATGTCCTTGACGTCGGCGTGGCGGGTGACGGCGTAGAAGCCCTCGTGGCCGCCGGGCACCTCGTGCCAGTGCACCGGGTCCTCCCGGCGCAGCCTCGTGAACTGCTCGTGCGGGACCCCGCGGGCCCAGGTGTCTTCCAACAGGTCCATCTCACCGGTGGGGATCACGGTCGGTTCCCTTCAGGGGGCGTGGTCGGGGGGTGGGGTCAGGAGGGCGCTCAGTGCTTCCACCACGAGGGCGTCGGGGATGCCGCGGGGGTCGAGGCGGTGCTGCATGGCCAGGCCGAGCAGGACGCCCAGCACCAGGGCGCCGGTCTCCTCCGGCGGGCGGGCCAGGGGGGTGCCGGTGGCCTCGGCCCAGTCGGCGAGGCCCTCCCCGAGCTGGGCGCGGACCTCGGCGTAGCGCTGGGCCAGCAGGCCTCCGAGGAGCGGGCCCCGGGCGGCGTGCAGCCACAGCTCCGCCTCCAGGAGCAGCCAGGAGTCGCCCCGGTCGGGGTGCGGGCGGGTGAGGCTGGCCCACATGGCGGAGAAGTGCGTGGCGGGGTCGGCCGGGTCGGCGCTGTCCGCGATCTCGGCGGCGAGTTCCTCGGCGGTCCGCTCCTTCCAGACCTCGAGCAGGGCGAGCAACAGGCCCTCCTTGCCGCCGAAGTGGCTGTAGAGGGCGCCGGTGGTCCGGTCGGCGGCGTCGGCGACGGCCTCCGCCGAGACGGCGTGGAAGCCCTTGCGGGCGAAGAGTTCGGCCGCGGCGTCGATGAGGCGCGAACGGGTCTGGGACTTGCGCTGCGCCTGGCGCGACGCCGGCGCGCGGTCCGCTCGCGCATGCGGTGGGGGTGGCGGCACGGGGCCTCCCGAGAGTTATATCGGCTTCCCGATATAACCTGCGCCAGACCTGACGCACCGTCAATCCCCGCGACAGCTCCAGTGTCCGTACCGGTGTTCGCGCCCGTGCCCGCGCCCGCGTCGTGTCCGCGCCGGCAGCCGCGACCGCGCCGGCGGCCGCACCCGCACCAGTCCCAGTGCCGCGCCAGCGTCAGCGCCAGCGCCAGCGGCCGCGGCCGTGCCGGCACCCGTACCCGCACCGGACGTACCCGCACCAGGGCAGGGCCGGCGGCGGCGCCGCCGCCCATGTCCGTTTCGTTCAAGACGGCCGGCCCGGGCCCGGCCTAGCCTGCGCTCATGACTCCCCGACTCGACATGATCGGCCTGGTCGTCTCCGACATGGCCGCCTCGCTCGCCTTCTACCGCCGGCTGGGACTGGACGTGCCGGCCGATGCCGATGACCAGCCGCACGTCGAAGCCGTGCTGCCCGGCGGTCTGCGGATCGGCTGGGACACGGAGGAGACCATCCGCTCCATCGACCCGTCCTGGACCCGGCCCACCGGTGACGGCCGCCGGGACCTGGCCTTCCTGTGCGACTCCCCCGCCGAGGTGGACGCGCTGTACGCCGAACTGACCGCCGCCGGGCATCCCGGGCACTTGAAGCCCTGGGACGCCTTCTGGGGCCAGCGCTACGCCGTGGTCCTCGACCCGGACGGCTGCGGGGTCTCGCTGTTCGCCCCGTCGGCGGCGCCCGCCACGTAGGCGCTCAGCGTGGTCCCGGCCAGGGCCCGTACCTCGCGGGACAGATGGGCCTGGTCGGCGTACCCGGCGACGCCGGCGACCTCGGCGTAGGGCGTGCCCGCCCGGGCCAGCGCGAGGGCGCGGCGCAGCCGGAGCACGCGGCCCAGCGTCCGGGGGCCGTACCCGAAGGCGTCGAGGGAGCGGCGGTGCAGCTGCCGTTCCCCGAGGCCGACGGCCGCGGCGATCGGGGCGACGGCCTGGCCCGCCCGGAGCCGGGCCACGACCTCGGCGACCAGCGGGTCCGGCGGCCCTGCCCCGGCTGCGCGGCGCGCGGCCAGTGCCTCCAGCCCGGCGCGCGGGTCCTCGTACGAGGCCACCTGCCCGGCGAGGCGGCGCACCTCCCGGGCGGGCCACAGGTCGGCGAGCCCGACCCGGCGGTCGCGCAGCTCGTGTGCCGGTACGCCGAGCAGCGCGGGCGCGGTACCGGGTGCGAACCGGATCCCGGCGAAGGCCCCGCCCGGGACCTCCCCGGCCGGATGCGGTCCGGTGTCGGTGCCGGCGACCAGCAGCCGCCCCTCGACCCACAGCAGGTCCATGCACCCGTCGGGCAGCACGACCCGCCCGGGCCCGCCGGCCCGCCACAGCACGGCTCCGGGCACGACCGCCGACCGCGTCTCCTCGTACACCCTTCCAGGCTAGGCCGTCGTGCGCGCCGGCCCCCGTCGGGGGCGCGGCGGGGCCGGACTCAGTGCTTGCGCAGCCGGGAGGTGTAGTCCTCCGGGGGCAGGAACTTCGACCAGCGTTCGGGGAACTCGGAGGGCATGCCGTTGTCCTCGTCGTCCTCCGACTCGCCCTCCGCCATCGCCCGCCAGGCCGCGGCCCGGGCGATCAGCTGCGCGGCTTCCGCTTCGCGGGCCCGCTCGTTCGCCTCGCGGGCCGCCGCGGTGGCCACCGAGGGCCAGACCCGGTCGATCGCCGCGTTGACGGCGGCGCCGACGAGGACCGCGAAGGCCGAGATGCCGATCCACAGCAGCACGGCCACCGGTGCGGCCAGCGAGCCGTAGATCGTCGGCCCCTCCACGGTGTTGGTGAGGTAGATCCGCAGCAGGAAGGAGCCCAGCACCCACATCGCGAGGGCGACCAGCGCGCCGGGCACGTCCTCGATCCACGGCGAGCGCACGGGCACGGACACGTGGTAGAGCGTGGTCAGGAAGACGATGGACAGCAGGGTGACGGTCGGCCAGTACAGGACCGCGATCACGCTGGTGCCCCAGGGCACCAGCCGGACCACCGCGTCGGGTCCGACCACCATCAGCGGCAGCACGACGGCGCCGATGACCAGCGCGATGATGTACAGCAGGAAGGCCAGCAGCCGGGTCTTGACGATGCCGCGGTGCCCGTCGAGCCCGTACATCACGGTGATGGTGTCGATGAAGACGTTCACCGCGCGCGAGCCCGACCACAGGGCGAAGGCGAAGCCGAGCGAGATCAGGTCCGGGCGGCCGCGGCCGGTCACGTCGTCCAGCATCGGTTTGGCGATGTCGTTGACGCCCCGGTCGGACAGGATCGTGCCGACGGCCCCGAGGATGTTCTCCTCGATGCTGGCCACCGTGGTGGTGCCCGTCCAGCCGTCCACGTAGCCGAGGAGGCCCAGCAGGCCGAGGAAGAGCGGGGGCAGCGAGAGCAAGGTGAAGAAGGCCGCCTCGGCGGCCAGGCCGAGGATCCGGTACTCGATGCACGAGTTGACGGTGTCCTTCAGGAGCAGCCAGCCCATCTTCCGCTTCGAGACGTTGCGGTAGAGGGCGCGGGCCCGGTGGAGCCGTCCGTGGCGTACCAGGATCCGCTCTGGTGTTTCTTTTGCTGGCTGCACGTCCTTACGGTATCCGCATGGCAGCCACCACCCACACAGTCACCAATCAGGCCCCACCGCTCGTGGGCCACGACGTCTACGGGGGCGACCGGGCCCTCACCGAGGGCGTGGAGCGCCATCTCGCCTCCGCGGGCCCCGAACTCCTCGGCGAGGTGCGGGAGGAGCTCACGCTGCTCGGGCGTGCCGCCGGTTCCGCGCAGGCCCAGGAGTGGGGCCGGCTCGCGAACGAGAATCCGCCCCGGCTCCGCACGCACGACCGGTACGGGAACCGGATCGACGAGGTGGAGTTCCATCCCGCCTGGCACCGGCTGCTCGGGAAGGCCGTGTCCGCCGGGCTGACCGATGCCTGGGGGCGGCCTGCCGGGCACCTGCGGCGTGCCGCCGGGTTCTTCGTGTGGTCACAGGCCGAGGCCGGGCACGGCTGCCCGGTCTCGATGACGCACGCCGCCGTGCCGGCGCTGCGGGCCGATCCGGAGCTGGCGGCCGAGTGGGAGCCGCGGCTGACCTCGCACGTGTACGAGGAGGGGCTGGCGCCGGCCGCGCAGAAGGGCGGTGTGCTCTTCGGCATGGGGATGACGGAGAAGCAGGGCGGCAGCGACGTACGGGCGAACACGACGGTGGCGGCGGCGCTGGACGCCCCGGGCGAGTACGTGCTGACCGGGCACAAGTGGTTCTGCTCGGCGCCGATGTCCGACGGGTTCCTGGTGCTGGCGCAGGCGCCGGGCGGGCTCAGCTGCTTCCTCGTGCCGCGGGTGCTGCCGGACGGCACGCGCAACGTCTTCGCGATCCAGCGGCTGAAGGACAAGCTGGGCAACCGGTCGAACGCGTCGAGCGAGGTGGAGTTCGACGGGACCTGGGCGCGGCGGGTGGGCGAGGAGGGCCGGGGGGTGCGGACCATCATCGAGATGGTCGCGGCGACCCGGCTGGACTGTGTCATCGGTTCGGCCTCGCTGATGCGGCAGGCGCTGACGCAGGCCGCTCACCATGCGGAGCACCGCTCTGCTTTCGGAGCACCGCTCATCGACCAGCCGCTGATGCGCAACGTCCTCGCCGATCTCGCCCTGGAGTCGGAGGCGGCGACCACCCTGACCCTGCGGCTGGCGGCCGCCTACGACAGCGGGACCGACCAGGAGAAGGCCTTCCTGCGCCTGGCCGTGCCCGCCGCCAAGTACTGGGTGACCAAGCGCTGTACGCCGATGGTCGCGGAGGCCCTGGAGTGTCTGGGCGGCAACGGCTACGTCGAGGAGTCCGGCCTGCCGAGACTGCTGCGCGAATCCCCGCTGAACTCCATCTGGGAGGGTTCGGGCAACGTCCAGGCACTGGACGTACTGCGCGCCCTCCAGCGGGAGCCCCAGGCCCTGAACGCCTTCCTCCAGGAGGTCGGCCTGGCCCGGGGTGCGGACCACCGGCTGGATTCGGCCATCAAGGACCTGCTGACGGAGCTCGCCGACCTGGACGGGATCGAGGCCCGGGCCCGCCGGGTGGTGGAGCGCATGGCCCTGGTGCTCCAGGGCTCGCTGCTGGTGCGGTGGGCGCCGCCCGAGGTGGCGGACGCGTTCTGCGCCTCGCGGCTCGGCGGTGACTGGGGGGCGGCCTTCGGCACGCTGCCGCACAGCCTGGACCTGGGCGCGATCGTGGAACGGGCGCGGATCACGGGCGGGGAGTAGTCCCCAAACCGCTCCGAGCCGGGATCCGGGCCCGTCATACGGGAACAGGAGTGGCGCCGCGCCGACTCGGCACCACCCCTGATCCGAGAAGCCCCGAGGAGGAGCTGTCACGCCGCTCGGCGACGTCCGGACAGTTTCGGTCGGGTGACCGGGACTTGGCGAGAGTTGCATACCGTTGCAACCTTTGAGTCGTCCTGTTCGCACGGGGAGGTTCCGGTGGCCGACACCACAGGCAGCACGGCCGGCACGGTCAGCACGGTCAGCACGGCCGGCACCGTCGATGTGGCCCGCATCTCGGCCATGGACGCGCGGGAGGCCGCGCGTCTGCTCAAGGGCGTACGGGCGGCGGCGCTGGCCGGGGACCGCCCCCCGGCCGCGCCGCGCCCGGAGATCGCCGAGTCCTGGCGCCGGATGATGGCGGGCGGGGTACACCCGGACCGGGACGCGCGCTCGCGGGTGCTGTCGGCCGCCGAGACCGAGGAGCGGCGGCACGTCTCGCCGCTGCGGGAGATCCTGCCGGTGCTGCGCGAGGGGCTGCTCCCGGCCCTGGACGAGGTCCTGCACATCATGGTCGTGGCCGACGCGGAGGGCCGGCTGCTGTGGCGGGAGGGCCACGCCTCCATCCTGCGCAAGGCGGACCGGCTCGGCTTCGCGGTCGGGGCCGACTGGGACGAGGCCGTGGTCGGCACCAACGGGGTGGGGACCGCCCTGGTGACCCGGCGGCCGGTCCAGGTGTTCTCGGCGGAGCACTTCGTCTCCAGCCACCACGACTGGACCTGCGCGGGCGCGCCCGTGCGCGATCCGCGCGACGGGCGGCTGCTGGGCGTGGTCGACGTGAGCGGCCCGCTGGCCACGATGCACCCGGCGACGCTGGCGTGGGTGAGCTCGGTGGCCCGGCTCGCGGAGCGGGAGCTGCGCGTACGGCACCTGGAGTCGCTGGAGCGGCTGCGGGCGGTGGCCGCCCCGCTGCTGGCCCGGCTGCCGGGGCGGGCGCTGGCCGTGGACCCGAACGGCTGGACGGCGGCCGTGACGGGCCTGGCGCCGGTGGACCGCCTGCCGCTGCCGAAGTCGTTCGGGCCGGGGCGGGTGTGGGTGCCGCAGCTCGGCGAGTGCGTGGTGGAGCCGCTGCCCGGCGGCTGGCTGCTGCGGATCGCGCAGGACCGTACGGGCGCGGCGGCAACCCGGGTCGTACTCGACCTCAGCCGGGCCGGGGGCTGGTCGGCGACGGTGTACGGGGCCGCCGGGAGCTGGTCGCAGGAGCTGAGCCCGCGCCATGCGGAGCTGCTGTTCCTGCTGGCGGAGAGCCCGCGCGGGCGTTCGGCGGCGGAGCTGTCCGAGGAGCTGTTCGGGGATCCGACGCGCACGGTGACGGTGCGGGCGGAGATGTCCCGGGTGCGCCGCAACCTCGCGGGCGTGCTGACGCACCGGCCGTACCGCTTCGCGGAGGACGTGGAGGTGGAGCTGATCCGCCCGCGGGACCCGGCCGGGCTGCTGCCCCACTCGACCGCGCCCGCGGTGGTCAGGGCCCGCCTGGGCTTCCGGGGGCGGGGCATGATTCCCTGACCTGCATGAGCACCATCACACTCACCACCTGGTCCCTGGAAATGACCTCGCCGGACGATCTGGTCCCGGCCGCCGTGCCCGGCGCGGAGATCACGATCGCGCGGGCGGAGGTGCCCTCGCCCGAGTTCAGCCGGTTCCTGTACGCCTCCGTCGGCGGGGACATCCACTGGACGGACCGGCTGGCCCTGACCCGCGAGCAGTGGGTGGAGCAGCTGGGGCGGCCGGGCGTGGAGACGTGGGTGGCGTACGACCGGGGCACCCCGGCGGGGTACGTGGAGTTCGACCCGCAGGACGACGGGGTGGTGGAGATCGTCTACTTCGGCCTGCTGCCGGACTTCCGGGGGCGGCGGATCGGCGGGCACCTGCTGTCGGTGGGCGCGGCCCGGGCCTGGGACCTCGCGTCGCGCTGGCCGGATCGCGAGCCGACGCGGCGCGTCTGGCTGCACACGTGCAGCCAGGACGGGCCGACGGCGATGGACAACTACCAGCGGCGCGGGTTCAAGCTCTTCAGGACGGAAACGGAGTCCAAGGAGGACACCCCGACCCCCGGCCCGTGGCCGGGCGCCTAGGCCGTCCCGTTCGGATCCCGGGCCGTGACGGCGATCACGGCGTATCGCGATGCGAGACGACATCGTCCGCATTTTGGACAGTAGTGGACTCCTCCAATCGGCACATGACACGCTTCCGCCATGAATGGAGCTGGAATTGCCTTGGTGAGTCGGCGGCACGTCGACCTCGGCCGCATGTCCAGCGCCATCTGTCCGGCCTGCTGACGGAACCAGCAACCGCCGCACACCGCCACAATCCCGGCATCGTCGCCGTGGAAGTGACGATCATCTCTGCCCCCTGACGGCTGAATACCGCCCTGCCCGCCGGCCACCCCGGCAAAGGCGGCCCTCAGCCACACCCGCTCAGCGACGCCGACGTGACGGGGGCGCACCGCCGCTCCCCCCTGTGCCCCCGCTCCTGCCCTGAGCCGCCGAAGAAGGACGTACCCGCCATGGCCGCCACCCCCGAAACGCCCGCAGCCGCCGCCGCGCGCCGCAAGACAGGCCGCCACCGCGGCGAGGGTCAGTGGGCCGTCGGACACCACACGCCCCTCAATGGCAACGAGCAGTTCAAGAAGGACGACGACGGTCTCAACGTGCGGACACGCATTGAGACGATCTACTCCAAGGCCGGTTTCGACTCGATCGACCCCAACGACCTGCGCGGGCGCATGCGCTGGTGGGGGCTCTACACCCAGCGCAAGCCCGGGATCGACGGCGGCAAGACCGCGATCCTGGAGCCGGAGGAGCTGGACGACAAGTACTTCATGCTGCGCGTCCGCATCGACGGCGGCCGGCTGACCACCGAGCAGCTGCGCGTCATCGGCGAGATCTCCCAGGAGTTCGCGCGCGGTACGGCCGACCTCACCGACCGGCAGAACGTGCAGTACCACTGGATCCGGATCGAGGACGTCCCGGAGATCTGGCGCCGCCTGGAGGCCGTCGGGCTGTCCACCACCGAGGCCTGCGGTGACACGCCCCGCGTCATCCTCGGCTCGCCCGTCGCCGGCATCGCGCAGGACGAGATCATCGACGGCACCCCCGCGATCGACGAGATCTACCGCCGCATCGTGGGCAACAAGGACTTCTCCAACCTGCCCCGCAAGTTCAAGTCCGCGATCTCCGGCTCGCCGCTGCTCGACGTGGCGCACGAGATCAACGACATCGCCTTCGTCGGCGTGAACCACCCCGAGCACGGCCCCGGCTTCGACGTCTGGGTCGGCGGCGGCCTCTCCACCAACCCCAAGCTGGGCGTCCGCCTGGGCACCTGGGTCTCGCTCGACGAGGTCCCGGACGTCTACGAGGGCGTCATCTCGATCTTCCGCGACTACGGCTACCGCCGGCTGCGCACCCGCGCCCGCCTGAAGTTCCTCGTCGCCGACTGGGGCGCGGCCAAGTTCCGCCAGGTCCTGGAGGACGAGTACCTGAAGCGGAAGCTGACCGACGGCCCCGCGCCCGAGCAGCCCTCCGGCCAGTGGCGCGACCACGTCGGCGTCCACCAGCAGCAGGACGGCCGCTTCTACGTCGGCTTCGCGCCCCGCGTGGGCCGCGTCGACGGCGCCACCCTGACCAAGATCGCGGACATCGCCGAGCAGCACGGCTCCGGCCGGCTGCGCACCACCGCCGAGCAGAAGATGATCGTCCTCGACATCGAGGCCGCCCGGGTCGACTCGGTGGTCGCGGCCCTGGAGTCGCTCGACCTGCGGGTCAAGCCGTCCCCGTTCCGCCGCGGCACGATGGCCTGCACCGGCATCGAGTTCTGCAAGCTGGCCATCGTCGAGACCAAGGCGCGCGGCGCCTCGCTGATCGACGAGCTGGAGCGCCGCCTGCCGGAGTTCGCCGAGCCGCTGACCATCAACATCAACGGCTGCCCGAACGCCTGCGCCCGTATCCAGGTGGCGGACATCGGTCTCAAGGGCCAGCTGGTCCTGGACGACGACGGCAACCAGGTGGAGGGCTACCAGGTCCACCTGGGCGGCGCCCTCGGCCTGGAGGCCGGCTTCGGCCGCAAGGTCCGCGGCCTCAAGGTCACCTCGGCCGGCCTGCCCGACTACGTCGAGCGGGTCGTCAAGAGCTACGAGGAGCAGCGCGAGGACGGCGAGCGCTTCGCGGCGTGGGTCGCCCGCGCGGACGAGAAGAGCCTGTCGTGAGCGAGCGCGCCGCACCGTTCTACTGCCCGTACTGCGGCGACGAGGACCTGTTCCCCCACGAGACGGGCCACGGCGCGTGGGAGTGCAGGGCCTGCAACCGGGCCTTCCAGCTGAAGTACCTCGGGCTGCTGTCCCGGGGTGTCCGGTCCGACGCCGCCGGAGGGGAAGAGATATGACCACGACTCAGGACGCCGGTCTCGAAAACGCGTCCGCCGGCTCGGCCGCCCTGCGGGACGTGGCCGAGCGGGCGGGCCGGGACCTGGAGGACGCCTCCGCGCTGGAGATCCTCACCTGGGCGGCCGAGACCTTCGGGAAGAAGTTCGCCGTGACCTCCTCCATGGAGGACGCGGTCGTCGCCCACCTGGCCTCCCGCGCCTTCCCCGGCGTGGACGTGGTCTTCCTCGACACGGGCTACCACTTCGAGGAGACCATCGGCACCCGCGACGCGGTCGAGGCGGTGATGGACGTCAACGTCATCACCCTCACCCCGCGCCGGACGGTCGCCGAGCAGGACGCCGAGCACGGCCCGAAGCTGCACGACCGCGACCCCGACCTGTGCTGCGCCCTGCGCAAGGTCAAGCCCCTCGAAGAGGGCCTGACCGCGTACGACGCCTGGGCGACGGGCCTGCGCCGCGACGAGTCCCCGACCCGGGCGAACACCCCGGTGGTCGGCTGGGACGAGAAGCGGCAGAAGGTCAAGATCTCCCCGATCGCCCGCTGGACCCAGGACGACGTGGACGCGTACGTGGCCGAGCACGGGGTGCTCACCAACCCGCTGCTGATGGACGGCTACGCCTCCGTCGGCTGCGCCCCGTGCACCCGCCGGGTGGCGGAGGGCGAGGACGCGCGGGCCGGCCGGTGGGCCGGGCGGGGCAAGACCGAGTGCGGACTGCACGGCTGATGACGACGACCAGCGAAGAACTTACGGAGACACAGCAGATGAGCGTGAGCGACCAGGGCGCCACCGTGTGGCTGACCGGGCTGCCCAGCGCCGGCAAGACCACCATCGCCTACGCGCTGGCCGAGCGGCTGCGCGCCGAGGGCCACCGCGTGGAGGTGCTCGACGGGGACGAGATCCGCGAGTTCCTCTCCGCCGGCCTCGGCTTCGGCCGCGCGGACCGGCACACCAACGTGCAGCGGATCGGTTTCGTCGCCGAACTCCTCGCGAGCAACGGCGTCAAGGCGCTGGTACCGGTGATCGCGCCGTTCGCGGACAGCCGTCAGGCCGTTCGCGAGCGGCACGCCGCCGCGGAGACGGACTACCTGGAGGTCCACGTGGCCACCCCGGTCGAGGTCTGCTCCGAGCGTGACGTGAAGGGCCTGTACGCCAAGCAGGCGGCGGGCGAGATCTCCGGTCTGACCGGGGTCGACGACCCGTACGAGGCGCCGGAGTCCCCGGACCTCCGTATCGAGTCGCACACGCAGACCGTCCAGGAGTCGGCTTCGGCCCTGCACGCGCTGCTCACCGAGAGGGGTCTGGCATGACCACGGTCGCCCACCTGCACGAAGAGACCGACGCGCCCTACGCGCTGTCGCACCTCGACGCCCTCGAGTCCGAGGCCGTGCACATCTTCCGCGAGGTGGCGGGCGAGTTCGAGAAGCCGGTGATCCTGTTCTCCGGCGGCAAGGACTCCATCGTCATGCTGCACCTGGCGCTGAAGGCGTTCGCGCCGGCTCCGGTGCCCTTCACCCTCCTGCACGTCGACACGGGGCACAACTTCCCCGAGGTGCTCGAATACCGCGACCGCACGGTCGAGAAGCACGGCCTGCGCCTGCACGTGGCGTCCGTCCAGGACTACATCGACGCGGGCAAGCTGCGCGAGCGCCCGGACGGCACCCGCAACCCGCTCCAGACCGTCCCGCTGACCGAGGCGATCCAGCAGCTCAAGTTCGACGCCGTCTTCGGCGGCGGCCGCCGCGACGAGGAGAAGGCCCGCGCCAAGGAGCGGGTGTTCAGCCTCCGCGACGAGTTCTCCCAGTGGGATCCGCGCCGCCAGCGCCCCGAACTGTGGCAGCTGTACAACGGCCGCCACGCGCCCGGTGAGCACGTGCGCGTCTTCCCGCTCTCCAACTGGACCGAGCTGGACGTGTGGCAGTACATCGCCCGCGAGGGCATCGAGCTGCCGGAGATCTACTTCGCGCACGAGCGCGAGGTGTTCGCGCGCAACGGCATGTGGCTGACGGCCGGCGAGTGGGGCGGCCCGAAGGAGGGCGAGACGCCCGAGACGCGTCTTATCCGCTACCGCACGGTCGGTGACATGTCCTGCACCGGCGCCGTCGACTCCGACGCCGCCACGCTGGACGCCGTGATCGCCGAAATCGCCGTCTCCCGCCTCACCGAGCGGGGTGCGACCCGCGCCGACGACAAGATGTCCGAGGCCGCGATGGAAGACCGCAAGCGCGAAGGGTACTTCTAACATGACCAGCACCACCGAGCAGTTCGCCAGCCTCGGCGACCCTTCCGTGACCACCCTGCTGCGCTTCGCGACCGCCGGTTCCGTCGACGACGGCAAGTCCACCCTGGTGGGCCGGCTGCTGCACGACTCGAAGTCGGTCCTGACCGACCAGATGGAGCACGTCGAGGCGGTCTCCCAGGCCCGCGGCCAGGACGCCCCCGACCTCGCGCTGCTCACCGACGGCCTGCGGGCCGAGCGGGAGCAGGGCATCACCATCGACGTCGCGTACCGCTACTTCGCCACCGCGCGCCGCCGGTTCATCCTCGCCGACACCCCCGGGCACGTGCAGTACACCCGGAACATGGTCACCGGCGCCTCCACCGCCGACCTGGCCGTGGTCCTGGTCGACGCCCGCAACGGCGTGATCGAGCAGACCCGCCGGCACGCGGCCGTCGCCGCACTGCTGCGCGTCCCGCACGTGGTGCTGGCCGTCAACAAGATGGACCTCGTCGGCTACCAGGAGTCCGTCTTCGCGGCGATCGCCGAGGAGTTCACCGCCTACGCCTCGGACCTGGGCGTCCCGGAGATCACCGCGATCCCGATCTCGGCGCTGGCCGGGGACAACGTGGTGGACCCGTCGGCGAACATGGACTGGTACGGCGGCCCGACGGTGCTCGAACACCTGGAGACCGTCCCGGTCAGCCACGACCTCACCGCCTGCCCGGCGCGCTTCCCCGTGCAGTACGTGATCCGTCCGCAGACCGCCGAGCACCCGGACTACCGGGGCTACGCGGGCCAGATCGCCTCGGGCGTGCTGCGGGTCGGCGAGGCCGTGACCGTGCTGCCGTCCGGCCGTACCTCGGTCATCGAGGGCATCGACGCGCTCGGCGAGAGCGTCGACATCGCCTGGGCCCCGCAGTCGGTGACCGTGCGGCTCAAGGACGACATCGACATCTCGCGCGGCGACCTGATCGCGCCGTCCGCGAGCGCCCCGGCCACCACGCAGGACGTCGAGGCGACGGTCTGCCACGTGGCCGACCAGCCCCTGGCCGTCGGCGCCCGGGTGCTGATCAAGCACACGACGCGGACGGTCAAGGCGATCGTCAAGGAGATCCCCTCGCGGCTGACCCTCGACGACCTGTCCCAGCACCCGAACCCCGGTCAGCTGGTGGCCAACGACATCGGCCGCGTGGTCGTCCGTACGGCCGAGCCGCTCGCGCTCGACGCGTACGCCGACTCGCGCCGCACCGGATCCTTCCTGCTGATCGACCCGGCGGACGGAACCACCCTGGCGGCGGGCATGGCGGGCGAGTCCTTCGCCTCCACTGCGGAGACCACCGTGCAGGCCGACGAGGAAGGGTGGGACTTCTAGCCCATGTCCTCCGACATCCACTCCGCCTTCGCGAAGGACGGCGGCCGCGCCCTCGGCAGCGGCCGGGGAGGGGTTGCGCGATGTGCGTGTTGACCGGACCGCCTTCGGTATCCCGCCGACGCGCCCGCACCCCCGACGAGCCGTACCTGCCCCTGCTCCACAGACGAAGACGTGCGTCATGAGATGACCGCGTCACGAGAGGAAGTCCTCCCGTGCCTGCCACCGCCACCCCCCGCACCACGCGTACGCGTACCGCCCGCACGGCCCTGCGCCGCGGCCTCGCCGCCGCTGCCGCCCTGCCGCTGCTGATCGGCGCGCTCGCCTCCTGCGGTTACGGCTCCCAGGCACAGAAGGAAGAGCCGAAGGCGGCCGGCTCCGCCGCCGGCGGCAAGAAGCTGTCGGCGTCCGAGGTCCGGATCGGGTACTTCCCGAACCTGACGCACGCCACCGCGCTGGTCGGCCTCCAGGAGGGCCTGATCCAGAAGGAACTGGGCGCCACCGCGGTCAAGACGCAGGCCTTCAACGGCGGCCCCTCCGAGATCGAGGCCCTCAACGGCGGCTCCCTCGACATCGGCTTCATCGGCCCCTCCCCCGCGCTCAACGGCTACGTCAAGTCCAAGGGCTCCAACCTGCGCGTCGTCTCCGGCTCCGCGTCCGGCGGCGTCAAGCTCGTCGTGAACCCCGCCAAGATCAAGACCCTCGACGACCTCAAGGGCAAGAAGATCGCCACCCCCCAGAAGGGGAACACCCAGGACGTCGCGTTCCTCAACTGGATCTCGGAGAAGGGCTGGAA
>NZ_JBHXNP010000064.1:0-50353 GCF_042719495.1 Streptomyces sp. NPDC058525 | reverse complement strand
ACCCGGAAGCTAAGCCTTTCAGCGCCGATGGTACTGCAGGGGGGACCCTGTGGGAGAGTAGGACGCCGCCGAACAATCATTGCGGAAGCCCCGCACCAGGTATCTGGTGCGGGGCTTTTCTGCGTTCAGGACACGTGTGCGGTCTCCTGTAGGGTCAGGGGGCATCGAACGACCAAAATTTCTATCGTCACAGTGGAGGCCCCCGGGTGGAGGTCCAGGAGACTCGGGTTCAGACTGACCGAATTTTCACCATTCCGAACGTCCTGAGCATGGCTCGCCTGGCCGGCGTGCCGCTGTTCCTGTGGCTGATCCTCGCCGAGCACGACGGGTGGGCCCTGGCCGTCCTCATGCTCAGCGGGATCAGCGACTACCTCGACGGGAAGCTCGCCCGGCGCTGGAATCAGATCAGCAAGCTCGGCCGGCTGCTGGATCCGGCCGCGGACCGGCTCTACATCCTGTCGACGCTCTTCGGTCTGACCTATCGCGAGATTCTGCCGCTGTGGCTCACGGGCGCCCTGCTCGCACGCGAGCTGATGTTGCTGGTCATGGTGTGGATCCTGCGCCGACACGGCTATCCGCCGCCGCAGGTCAACTTCCTCG
Source organism: Streptomyces sp. NPDC058525 (assembly GCF_042719495.1). Classification (NCBI taxonomy): domain Bacteria; kingdom Bacillati; phylum Actinomycetota; class Actinomycetes; order Kitasatosporales; family Streptomycetaceae; genus Streptomyces; species Streptomyces sp. NPDC058525. Next base: position 49,753 of record NZ_JBHXNP010000064.1, on the reverse strand, counting down.
GCAAGGCCGCGACCTTCAACCTGATGTACGCGTTCCCCTTGCTGTTGCTCAGTGACGGGACGGGCTGGTTGGCCTGGACGGGGTCAGTTTTCGGATGGGCGTTCGCCGGATGGGGTACAACCCTCTATTGGTGGGCAGGAATCCTTTACGTGGTTCAAGTCCGCCGTCTCGTCAAGGCGGACGCCACGGCCGATTGAGCTCGTCAGGCGCCGGATGACGCGGAGGAGTTGCGGAGTCACCGTCCGAGACGGGTGAGGTCGGCACGACCGTCATCTCTCTAGGAGGACTCTTCCGACATGAAGGCCGTCGTGATGGCCGGTGGCGAGGGAACCCGCCTTCGCCCTATGACCTCGAGCATGCCCAAGCCGCTCCTGCCGGTGGCGAACCGGCCGATCATGGAGCATGTGCTGAGGCTGCTCAAGCGGCATGGGCTCAGCGAGACCGTGGTCACCGTGCAGTTCCTGGCGTCGCTCGTCAAGAACTACTTCGGGGATGGCGAAGAGCTCGGAATGGAGCTCACCTATGCCAACGAGGAGAAGCCACTCGGCACTGCCGGCAGTGTGAAGAACGCCGAGGAAGCCCTGAAGGATGACGCCTTCGTCGTCATTTCCGGCGATGCGCTCACCGACTTCGACCTCACCGACCTGATCCGCTTCCACAAGGAGAAGGGCGCACTCGTCACGGTGTGCCTCACCCGGGTGCCGAACCCGCTGGAATTCGGCATCACCATCGTGGACGAGGAGGGCAAGGTCGAGCGCTTCCTGGAGAAGCCGACGTGGGGCCAGGTCTTTTCCGACACGGTGAACACCGGCATCTACGTCATGGAGCCCGAGGTCTTCGACTACGTGGACCCGGACGTCTCGGTGGACTGGTCCGGCGACGTGTTCCCCCAGCTCATGAAGGAAGGCCGGCCGATCTACGGCTACGTGGCCGAGGGCTACTGGGAGGACGTCGGCACCCACGAGAGCTACGTCAAGGCACAGGCCGACGTGCTCGAGGGCAAGGTCCAGATCGACATGGACGGCTTCGAGATCTCCCCCGGGGTGTGGATCGCCGAAGGCGCCGAGGTGAGCCCGGACGCGGTGCTGCGCGGGCCCCTGTACATCGGCGACTACGCCAAGGTCGAGGCCGGGGTCGAGATCCGCGAGCACACGGTCATCGGGTCGAACGTCGTGGTCAAGAGCGGTGCCTTCCTGCACAGAGCCGTCGTGCACGACAACGTGTACATCGGGCCCCACAGCAATCTCCGCGGCTGTGTCATCGGCAAGAACACCGACATCATGCGTGCCGCGCGGATCGAGGACGGCGCCGTCATCGGCGACGAATGCCTCGTCGGTGAGGAATCGATCGTCCAGGGCAATGTGCGGGTCTACCCGTTCAAGACCATCGAGGCCGGCGCCTTCGTCAACACCTCGGTCATCTGGGAGTCGCGCGGACAGGCACATCTGTTCGGTGCGCGCGGGGTCTCCGGCATCCTGAACGTGGAGATCACCCCCGAACTGGTGGTGCGGCTCGCCGGCGCGTACGCGACGACCCTGAAGAAGGGCGCGACGGTCACCACCGCCCGTGACCACTCCCGAGGCGCGCGAGCGCTCAAGCGGGCGGTGATCTCGGCGCTCCAGGCCAGCGCCATCAACGTGCGCGACCTGGAGAACGTCCCCCTGCCCGTGGCGCGGCAGCAGACCGCGCGCGGCAGCGCGGGCGGGATCGTCCTGCGCACCTCGCCGGGCGTGCCGGATTCCGTCGACATCATGTTCCTGGACGAGCGCGGTGCGGACCTCTCGCTCCAGCAGCAGCGCAAGCTCGACCGGGTCTACGCGCGCCAGGAGTACCGGCGGGCGTTCCCCGGGGAGATCGGCGACCTGCAGTTTCCGGGCAGCGTCTTCGACGCCTACACGGGATCGCTGCTGCGCAGGGTCGACATCACCGGGATCGGCGACGCCGGGCTCAAGGTGGTCGTGGACGCCTCCAACGGCAGCGCGGGGCTCGTGCTGCCCAGCCTGCTGGGCCGGCTCGGCGTGGACGCGCTGACGATCAATCCCGGGCTTGACGAGTCCAGGCCGACGGAGACCGCCGAGTCCCGCAGGGCCGGGCTGGTGCGGCTCGGGGAGATCGTGGCCTCGGCCCGGGCGGCCTTCGGCGTGCGCTTCGACCCGGTCGGAGAGCGGATCTCGCTGGTGGACGAGCGCGGGCGGATCATCGAGGACGACCGGGCGCTGCTGGTGATGCTCGACCTGGTGGCCGCGGCCAAGCGCAGCGGCAAGGTCGCGCTGCCGGTGACCACCACGCGCGTCGCCGAGCAGGTGGCGGCCTACCACGGCACGCAGGTGGAGTGGACGACGACCTCGCCCGACGACCTGACCCGGGTGGGCCGTGCGGAGAACACGATCTTCGGCGGAGACGGCCGCGGCGGGTTCATCGTTCCGGAGTTCGGCAGCGTCTTCGACGGGGCCGCGGCCTTCGTGCAGCTCCTCGGCCTGGTGGCGCGTACGCAGCTCACCCTGAGCCAGATCGACGCGCGGATCCCGCGGGCGCACGTGCTCAAGCGGGACGTGCCGACGCCGTGGGCGGTGAAGGGGCTCGTGATGCGCCGGGTCGTGGAGGCGGCCGGCGACCGGCAGGTGGACACCACCGACGGGGTGCGGGTCGTGGAGGCGGACGGGCGCTGGGCGCTGGTCCTGCCGGATCCGGCCGAGGCGGTCACCCATCTGTGGGCCGAAGGTCCCGACGACGCGTCGGCGCAGGCGCTGCTCGACGAGTGGGCGGGCGTGGTGGACGGCGCCGGGCACTGAGTGCCGTGTGAGGACCGAAGTCCCGCGGGCCGGGCGGGGGAGGTTTTCCCCGCCCGGTCCGGGGGATGGGCGCATTGGGTGTGTGCGCCGCCGACATGCGACGATGTGCGGCATGTCGCAGCCGCCCCACAACCGGAGTTCGGCGTCTCCTGCGCCCGCGCGCCCGGACGCCTCCATGTCGCTGCTGACGCACGTGATGGACCACAGTCTCGACGAGGGCTATGCGGAGGCCGCGGCCCGGCGCGAGGCGGAGGGTACGGCGGGCCTCCCGCGGACCCTGAAGGCCAAGCTGGCGCTCGGCGCCGGACTCGTGCTCGCAGCCATGGTCGTCACGCTGGGTGCCGCCCAGGCGCGGATAGAGGCGCCGGTGCTGGCCAAGGAGCGGCACGAGCTCATCGACCGCGTGGAGCTGGCCGATGCGCGTGCGGACGGTCTGGAGCGGGACATCGAGCGGCTTCGGACGGACGTCGCCGACCGTCAGCGGGCCGCGCTGAAGCAGCCCGGCAGCGGCCAGGGCGAGCTCGTCGCGCTGCTGTCCGGTGCCACGGAGGTGCGCGGTCCGGGGATCAAGCTGGTCGTGGACGACGCGAAGGGCGCTTCGTCGGGCGGCGGTGACGGTCCGCGGGAGAGCACCGGCTTCTCGGACGACAGCCGGGTCCGGGACCGGGACATGCAGAAGATCGTCAACGGGCTGTGGCAGTCGGGGGCGGAGGCCGTCTCCATCAACGGGCAGCGGTTGACCGCGCTGTCGGCGATCAGGGCCGCCGGTGACGCGATACTGGTCGACAACAGGCCGCTGGTGCCGCCGTACGAAGTGCTGGCGGTGGGGGACAAGAAGCGGCTCGGCACCGCCTTCCAGGATTCGGCGGACGGTCAGTACCTGCACGTGCTGCAGGAGAGCTACGGGATCCGCTACAGCCTGTCCCCCGCCGACGAGGTGCGGTTGCCGGCCGCGTCGAGCCTGACCGTGCGTACAGCTACAGCAGCAGAGCAGCAGAAGGGTGCATCGTGATCGCGGTACTGGGCCTCGTGGCCGGAGTGGTGGTCGGACTTCTGGTCCGGCCCGAAGTGCCGGCCGTGGTGGAGCCTTATCTGCCGATCGCCGTGGTGGCGGCGCTGGACGCGGTGTTCGGAGGCTTGCGCGCGATGCTGGACGGCATCTTCGTGGACAAGGTCTTCGTGGTGTCGTTCCTGTCGAACGTGGTCGTGGCCGCGCTGATCGTCTTCCTCGGCGACAAGCTGGGCGTCGGCTCGCAGCTGTCCACGGGCGTGGTCGTGGTCCTCGGCATCCGCATCTTCTCCAATGCCGCGGCCATCCGCCGGCACGTGTTCCGGGCGTGAGGCCGATGCATACGAATGACACCCCGCCCGAGGAACCGAACGTCCCGGAGCAGCCTCTCAACAAGGGGACGGCGCCGGCGGCGGAGGTGCCCGAGCAGACGGGCCGGCAGCGGCTCGCGGCAGGCCTGTGGCCGCCGCGGGTGAGCCGGGCCCAATTGATCGTCGCGCTGCTGCTGTTCGTCCTGGGGCTCGGGCTGGCCATCCAGGTGCGGTCGACCAGTGACTCCAGTGCGCTGCGCGGGGCCCGTCAGGAGGACCTCGTACGGATCCTCGACGAGCTGGACGGGCGGACCAAGCGCCTGGAGGAGGAGAAGCAGCGGCTGGAGGATCAGCGCAAGGAGCTGGAGAGCAGTTCCAACCAGGCGGAGGAGGCCCGGAAGCAGACCGTGGAGAAGGAGCGCCAACTCGGCATCCTGGCCGGTACGGTGGCAGCCCAGGGGCCCGGTATCACGCTGAAGATCACCGATCCCAAGGGTCTGGTGCGGTCCGATCAGTTGCTGGACGCGCTCCAGGAGCTGCGGGCGGCCGGGGCCGAGGCGATCCAGATCAACGGGGTGCGCGTGGTGGCGGGCTCGTACTTCTCGGACGAGAACGGCGGGGTCGGGATCGACGGTAAGAAGATCACACAGCCCTACGAGTTCAAGGTGATCGGGAAGCCGCAGGATCTGGAGCCCGCGCTCAACATCCCCGGCGGTGTCGTCCAGACGCTGGAGAAGGAACAGGCCACCGTCGTCGTCACACGGCCGGCGAAGATCGTTGTGGATGCCTTGCGGGCTGCGAAGCAGCCTGACTACGCTCGGTCGTCATCGTGAGGATGCGGAGCGGAGAGTGGACCGGCTCACGCGGGCGGATGCCTGCGGGGGGTCGGCGCACCGAAGTCGCGGTGCGTGGTGGAAACTGTCTGGTGGTTACGGACGTTGTGAGAATGTCCGGGTCGGCAGGTGTGTGCATTCGGAGTTCGTCCTGCCCCACGGGCGGGTCTGTTTCGGTCAAGGGGAATCGCCCGTGAAGTTGTTTGAGAAGTTGTTCGGCAAGAAGAACCGCGAGGAAGGCGGAGCGGCACGTCACCGTGCCGGGCATGGCGACGCGGAGGGGCAGGGCGACCGGCCGCTCTTCCGTGACGAGGTCGCGGGCGGGGGTGACATTTCGGGCGGTCACGGCGCGTCGTCTGTTGACCCCGCTGGTACCGGACGCATAGGTTTCGGTGAACCATCAACCTCAAGTGCGGGTGGAGGGTTTGCCCCCGACCCGTATGCCACCAATGCCTCCGCGGGGCAGCCGCGGCGCGAGGAGCCGTCCATGTCGGCCGAGCAGGTTTGCAGCAGGTGCGGACACCGCAGCGATGCGGCCAGCCGGTTCTGCTCCAACTGCGGTGCGCCGCTGCGGGCGGGTCTGACGCCGGAGCGTGCCTCGGAGACCACGTCCACCATCTCGATCTCGGGCCTCGAGGCCTACGAGGCCGAGGTGTCGGGACAACAGCACGTGTCGTCCTCGCTGTCCCCCGAGGCCCAGGCCGCGGTGGAAGCGCTGCCGCCCGGTTCCGCCCTGCTGATCGTGCGGCGCGGCCCCAACTCCGGTAGCCGCTTCCTGCTGGACGGAGAGCTGACCACGGCGGGCCGGCACCCGCAGAGCGACATCTTCCTGGACGACGTCACCGTCTCCCGGCGCCATGTCGAGTTCCGCAGGAGCCAGGACGGCGGATTCACCGTCTCCGACGTCGGCAGCCTCAACGGCACGTACGTGAACCGTGAGCCGATCGACTCCGTCGCGCTGCACAACGGCGACGAGGTGCAGATCGGCAAGTACCGGCTGGTCTTCTACGCGAGCCTGCGGGGCGTCTGACCCTCCCCCCGGACTCCGTCCGGAGGGACCCCCAGAGGGAAGGTCCCATGCTGCGCACCCCGACAGGCGGTGCCGGAAACGGCGCCGCCGGCTCGGCCGGGCGGCTGGTGAGCATCGGCACGGTGCTCACCACGCTGCGTGACGAGTTCCCCGAAGTCACCATCTCGAAGATCCGTTTCCTGGAGGCGGAGGGGCTCGTCGAGCCCCGGCGCACGCCGTCGGGATACCGCAAGTTCAGCACCGAGGACGTCGAGCGGCTCGCCCGCATCCTGCGGTTGCAGCGCGATCACTACCTGCCGTTGAAGGTCATCCGCGAGCAGCTCGACGCCCTGGCCCGCGGTGAGCAGATCCGGATTCCGGCGCCCACGCCGCACGGGGAGTCCGTCGATCCCACGGGCCCCGCGGCCGTGTACGGGGAAGTGGGCCGGGAGCGGCCCACGGTGGCCCGGGTGGGCCGGGAGGAGCTGATCGCGGCCGCCGGGGTGGACGAGGTCCAGCTGGTCGAGTGGGAGTCGTACGGGCTGCTCGCGGAGGCGCCCGGCGGCGGATTCGACGCCGAGGCGGTGACCGTGGCCCGGCTGGTGGCCGACCTGGGGCGGTTCGGTCTGGAGCCGCGGCACCTGCGGGCGATGAAGGCGGCCGCGGACCGGGAGGCGGGCCTGGTGGAGCAGGTCGTGGCGCCCCTGCGGCGGCACCGCAATCCCCAGACCAGGGCGCATGCGGAGGCCACGATGAAGGAGCTCGCGGGGCTCTGCGTACGGCTCCACGAAGCCCTGGTGCAGACCGCCCTCGGAGTGCGGCTGCCGTGAGGCAGGGGGCCCCGACTACCCAAACCTGCCGGGCAGGTCCTAGGGTTACTGTGTGAACGAGCTCGACGTTGTGGGTGTCCGGGTGGAAATGCCCTCGAACCAACCGATCGTGCTCCTGCGTGAAGTGGGAGGCGACCGGTACCTCCCCATCTGGATCGGCCCTGGGGAGGCGACCGCCATTGCCTTCGCGCAGCAGGGGATGGCCCCTGCCAGGCCGCTGACGCACGACCTGTTCAAGGACGTGCTGGAGGCGGTCGGCGAGGAGCTCACCGAGGTCCGGATCACGGATCTGCGGGAGGGCGTCTTCTACGCGGAGCTCGTCTTCGCCAGCGGGGTCGAAGTGAGCGCGCGCCCTTCCGACGCCATAGCGCTGGCCCTGCGCACCGGGACGCCGATCTACGGCAGCGACGGGGTGCTCGACGACGCGGGGATCGCGATTCCGGACGAGCAGGAGGACGAGGTGGAGAAGTTCCGCGAGTTCCTCGACCAGATCTCACCCGAGGACTTCGGTACCGGCCCGCAGTGAGACGGTGGCCGGGTCGGCCGCGTCGTCCACCGGGAACTGCCAGCCCATTCGGTTAGCCTTTCCCCGCAAAGGGATACGGGAAACCACTCTCAGGGTGATTATCACTCGGCGTGCCGAGTGTGGCGATCGTTGACGCACCCCTGGTGACTGCCTACCTTCAAGGTGGGCAGGTCAAGGACGGAGGGTCGGCGTGAGGATCACGGGCGACGGTACGACCGGGGGCATCCCCGCACGGAGTGATGGTGGGCCGTACCCGCTGCACGGCAGTGCGGCCGGGTCCGCGCGCCGTCAGCCGGAGTCGACGCCGGTCGGACCGGTGGGCGGCGACCCGGCGCCCGAGCAGATCGGCTACCGCGGGCCGACCGCGTGCGCCGCGGCCGGGATCACCTACCGGCAGCTCGACTACTGGGCCAGAACCGGGCTGGTGGAGCCGAGCGTGCGCCCCGCCTACGGCTCGGGGACGCAGCGGCTGTACAGCTTCCGCGACGTCGTGGTCCTCAAGATCGTCAAACGCTTCCTGGACACCGGGGTGGCGCTGCAGAACATCCGCACGGCCGTGCAGCACCTGCGCGACCGCGGCTTCTCGGACCTCGAGCGGATGACGCTGATGAGCGACGGCGCGACCGTCTACGAGTGCACCTCGCCGGACCAGGTCGTGAGCCTGCTCCAGGGCGGTCAGGGCGTCTTCGGCATCGCCGTGGGCGTGGTCTGGCGCGACGTCGAGAGCGCTCTGTCCCGGCTGCACGGCGAGCGGGTGGACACGGGCGAGACCCTCGTCGGGCACAACCCGACGGACGAGCTGGCCGCCCGCCGCAACCGGGCCGGCTGAACCGCGCCGCGGGAATGTCAGTCCCGTAGGGCAGCATCGGTCATGTGAGAGCCGCGCCGACCATCCTGCATCTGGACATGGACGCCTTCTACGCGTCCGTGGAGCAGGCGTCGAAGCCGAGCCTGCGGGGCAAGGCCGTCATCGTGGGCGGGCTCGGTCCGCGCGGGGTCGTCGCCACCGCCTCGTACGAGGCCCGGCGGTTCGGCGTGCATTCGGCGATGCCGATGGCCCAGGCGCGGCGGCTCTGCCCGAACGGCGCCTACCTGATTCCGCGCTTCACCCTGTACCGGCAGGTCAGCGATGTGGTGATGGCCCTGCTGCGAGAGCTGTCGCCGCTGGTGGAGCCGCTCTCCCTGGACGAGGCCTTCGTGGACCTGGAGGCGGGCGGGACCGCCTTCGACTCGGCGGGCGCCCGGGCCACCGGGGAGCGGCTGCGGGCGGACATCAGGGCCGCCACGGGGCTCAGCGGATCGGTGGGACTGGCCGGGTCGAAGATGCTGGCCAAAGTGGCGTCCGAGGAGGCCAAGCCGGCCGGCCTGCTGCTGATCGAGCCGGGTACGGAGCGGGAGCTCCTCGCGCCGATGTCGGTACGGACCCTGCCCGGGGTGGGGCCGGCCACCGGCGAGCACCTGCGCCGCGCCGGGATCACCACGGTGGGGGACCTGGCGGAGGCCGGGGAGGACGAGCTGGTGCGCATGCTCGGGCGCTCGCACGGCGTGGGGCTGTACAGGATGGCGCTGGGGATCGACGACCGGCCGGTGGTCGCGGAGCGGGACGCGAAATCGGTGTCGGTGGAGGACACCTTCGACGTAGACCTGCACGACCGGGTGCGGATCAGGACCGAGGTGCAGCGGCTCGCGGACCGGTGCGTGCAGCGGCTGCGCGGATCCGGGCACTCGGGGCGGACGATCGTGCTGAAGGTGCGCAGGTACGACTTCTCGACGCTGACGCGGTCCGAGACGCTGCGGGGGCCCACGGACGACCCCGCGGTCGTGCGCGAGGCCGCGGCGCGGCTGCTGGAGGGCGTGGACACCACGGGCGGGGTGCGGCTGCTGGGCGTGGGGGTGACCGGGCTGGCGGACTACACGCAGGAGGACCTGTTCGCGCAGTCACTGGCCGCCGAGCCCCAGGAGGGGACGGGGGAGGCGCCCGGGCCCGATGGGCCCTCCGGGGCCGGTGGGGCGGCCGGGGCCGCTGCGGGGGCCCTGGAGGGCGCGGAGGGCGCGGCGGGCACTGAGCCGCCAGGGGAGCGGCCCGGGGCGCCCTCGGAGCCGGAGGCGGCCGTGGAGCGGCGGTGGACGGCCGGGAGCGACGTGCGGCACGCGGTGTACGGGCCCGGGTGGGTGCAGGGCAGCGGGGTCGGGCGGGTGACCGTACGGTTCGAGCGGCCGGGATCGGAGCCCGGCCGGGTGCGGACCTTCCGGGTGGACGACCCCGAGCTGGAGCCGTCCGATCCGCTGCCGCTGGTGGGGGACGAGCCGCCGGCCCCGGCCTCCCCGGCCCCCTCGGCCTCGTAGCCCGACGGCCTAGCCCTCGTCGCCCGCCAGGCGGCCGAAGTCGCGTTGGAAGTCGCTGGGCAGGGTCACGTCCAGGCCGTAGTGGTGGTAGAGCTGCAGCTCCTGTTCGGGGGAGAGGTGGCGGCCGACGCCGAAGTCGGGTGCGTCCTTGATCAGGGAGCGGTCGAAGGGCACCCGCAGGGTGTCGCCGACCATCTCGCTCGGCTCCAGGGGGACGAAGGCGTCCCGGCCGAACAGGCCGGTCCGCACGGCTGCCCATTCCGGGACTCCCGTGGCATCGTCGAGGTAGACCTCGTCGATGGTGCCGATCTTGGTGCCGTTGCGGTCGAACGCCTTGCGGCCGATCAGGCTGCGCGGATCGATGTCGGTCTGCACGGTCCCTCCAAATGGTCGCAACTCCTCCGTAATGACTACAGAAGTGCATATCGGGAAAGGAGGCCACTCGGGGAGTGCCCAGATCCTCGCTGGTAGGCTGGGTGCTGGCTGTCGACCCTGTGCGGGAGAGTCCTCCGAGTGAACGTGACGGAGGCGCCGAAGGAGCAAATCCTCCCCGGAATCTCTCAGGCATACGTACCGCACGGACGAGGCCACTCTGGAAAGCAGGGGCGGGTACCGGGCGTGCAGTGCCGGTCCCACTCCTCACCGACGGTGAAAGCCGGACCTCGCGGGCGACCCCTGCGGATCCGGTGAAGCTCTCAGGTTGAGATGACAGAGGGGGAGGCCGTCCGGGTGCCCGCGCCGTGGTGCCCCTCGCAGGTCGTACGACCAGGAGGCCTCCGTACATGACCGCCAACCGCATTCCGCTCTCCCAGCTGGAGCGAGGCATCCCCTTCGAGCAGCGCCACATCGGCCCGGATGCCGAGGCGCAGGCGAAGATGCTCGCCCAGGTGGGCTACGGCTCCCTGGACGAGCTGACCGCCGCCGCGGTGCCGGATGTCATCAAGACCGCCGAAGCGCTCAACCTGCCCGAGGCGCGGACCGAGGCGGAGGTGCTCGCCGAGCTGCGCTCGCTCGCCGACCGCAACCAGGTCCTCTCCCCGATGATCGGCCTCGGCTACTACGGGACCTTCACGCCGCCGGTGATCCTGCGCAACGTCATGGAGAACCCGGCCTGGTACACGGCCTACACGCCGTACCAGCCGGAGATCTCGCAGGGCCGCCTCGAGGCGCTGCTGAACTTCCAGACGGTCGTCGCCGACCTCACCGGGCTGCCGACCTCCGGCGCCTCGCTGCTCGACGAGGGCACCGCGGCCGCCGAGGCCATGTCGCTCGCCCGCCGCGTGGGCAAGGTCAAGGGCGGCGTCTTCCTGATCGACGCGGACGCGCTGCCGCAGACCATCGCCGTGATCGAGACCCGCGCCGAGCCCACGGGCGTCGAGGTCGTCGTCGCGGACCTCTCGGACGGCATCCCGGCCGAGATCGCCGAGCGCGGCGTCTTCGGCGTGCTGCTCCAGTACCCGGGCGCCTCCGGTGCCGTACGGGAGATCAAGCCGCTGATCGACCAGGCGCACGAGCTCGGTGCCGTCGTCACCGTCTCGGCCGACCTGCTCGCGCTGACCCTGCTGACCTCCCCGGGCGAGCTGGGCGCCGACATCGCCGTCGGCACCACGCAGCGCTTCGGTGTCCCGATGGGCTTCGGCGGACCGCACGCCGGCTACATGGCCGTCCAGGCCAAGCACGCCCGCTCGCTGCCGGGCCGCCTCGTCGGCGTCTCCGTGGACGCGGACGGCAACAAGGCCTACCGCCTGGCGCTGCAGACCCGTGAGCAGCACATCCGCCGCGAGAAGGCGACCAGCAACATCTGCACCGCGCAGGTGCTGCTGGCCGTCATGGCCGCCATGTACGCCGTCTACCACGGCCCGGACGGCCTGCGGACGATCGCCCGCCGCACCCACCGCTACGCCGCGCTGCTCGCCGCGGGCCTGCAGGCCGGCGGGGTCGAGATCGTGCACGGCGCGTACTTCGACACGATCACGGCCCGGGTCCCGGGCCGCGCGGCCGAGGTCGTCGCCGCCGCCCGCGAGGGCGGGGTCAACCTGTACCAGGCCGACGCCGACCACGTCTCCGTCTCCTGCGACGAGACCACCCTGCGCGCCGACATCGAGGCCGTCTGGGCCGCCTTCGGCGTGTCCGCGGACATCGAGGCGCTCGACGGGACCACCGCCGACACGCTGCCCGAGGGCCTGCTGCGCTCGGACGACTACCTGACCCACCCGGTCTTCCACCAGCACCGCTCCGAGACCGCGATGCTGCGCTACCTGCGCAAGCTCTCGGACAAGGACTACGCGCTGGACCGCGGCATGATCCCGCTGGGCTCCTGCACCATGAAGCTCAACGCGACCACCGAGATGGAGCCGGTGACCTGGCCCGAGTTCGGCCAGCTGCACCCCTTCGCCCCGGCCGAGCAGGCCGAGGGCTACCTCACGCTCATCAACGAGCTGGAGGAACGTCTCTGCGAGGTCACCGGCTACGACAAGGTCTCGATCCAGCCCAACGCCGGCTCCCAGGGCGAGCTGGCCGGGCTGCTCGCCGTCCGCGCCTACCACCGCGCGAACGGCGACGAGCAGCGCACCGTCTGCCTGATCCCGTCCTCCGCGCACGGCACCAACGCCGCCAGCGCCGTGATGGCCGGCATGAAGGTCGTCGTCGTCAAGACCGCCGACGACGGCGAGGTGGACGCGGCCGACCTGCGCGCCAAGATCGAGCAGTACCGCGACGAGCTCGCCGTGCTGATGATCACCTACCCGTCCACGCACGGTGTGTTCGAGGAGCACGTCGCCGACATCTGCGCCCAGGTGCACGAGGCCGGCGGCCAGGTCTACGTGGACGGCGCCAACCTCAACGCCCTGGTGGGCCTGGCCAAGCCGGGTCACTTCGGCGGCGACGTCTCGCACCTGAACCTGCACAAGACCTTCTGCATCCCGCACGGCGGCGGCGGTCCGGGCGTCGGCCCGGTCGGTGTCCGGGCGCACTTGGCCCCGTACCTGCCGAACCACCCGCTCCAGCCGACCGCGGGCCCGGAGACGGGCGTCGGCCCGATCTCGGCCGCCCCGTGGGGTTCGGCGGGCATCCTGCCGATCTCCTGGTCGTACGTGCGCCTCATGGGCGGCGAGGGCCTCAAGCGGGCCACGCAGGTGGCGGTGCTCGGCGCCAACTACATCGCCAAGCGCCTGGAGCCGCACTACCCGGTGCTGTACACCGGCCCGGGCAACCTGGTCGCGCACGAGTGCATCATCGACCTGCGCCCGCTGTCGAAGTCCACGGGCGTGAGCGTGGACGACATCGCCAAGCGCCTGATCGACTACGGCTTCCACGCGCCGACCATGTCCTTCCCGGTGGCCGGCACGCTGATGATCGAGCCGACGGAGTCCGAGGACCTCGCCGAGATCGACCGCTTCTGTGACGCGATGATCGCCATCCGCGGCGAGATCGAGCGGGTCGCGGCCGGCGAGTGGCCGGTGGACGACAACCCGCTGGCCAACTCCCCGCACACCGCGGCGGCGCTGGGCGGCGAATGGAACCACCCGTACACCCGTGACGAGGCCGTCTTCCCGGCCGGGGTCACGGCCGCGGAGAAGTACTGGCCGCCGGTGCGCCGCATCGACGGTGCCTTCGGCGACCGGAACCTGGTGTGCTCCTGCCCGCCGCTGGACGAGTACGACAACTGAGCATGAGCAAGGGGCCGGTCCGGGAGTTCTCCCGGACCGGCCCCTTCGTCGTTGCCGCGGCCGGCCTGCCGTTTCCGGCCGGTCAGGCGGCCTTCATCACCTGGGCCGCCGCGAGCGGGCGGTGCGGGGCGATGATCTGGCCGTCCGGCAGCAGCTCACCGGTGTCCTCGAAGAGCAGGACGCCGTTGCACAGCAGGCTCCAGCCCTGTTCCGGGTGGTTGGCCACCGGGAGCGCGGCCTCCCGGTCGGCGGATTCGGCTGACGGGCAGGCTGGCTGGTGCTGGCACATGGATGCGTTCTTTCGCTGCGGTGTGGTCTGCGTGCTACGGCTCGATGCGTCGTTCATGGCCGTCCCCCTGGGTCATCCCCGCACCCGCGGGGAGCTTGTCATCAGTCTTCCCCCACGACAGCCGCTTCGCAGGTATTTCCCGCCAGCTGTCCTCATAGATTGATGACGCATCACTCGTGCGGGCGGTTCAGGCCAACTCCCCTGTCATTTTGGGTGGTTCGACGGTGGCCCGAGCGGGCTAGGCCGAATGGGTCACTCGGGCCACCGGTCCGCTCAAGCCGCCGGCGCGGCCAGCGTGGGCGGGACGGGCGCCGTCGCGGGGGTCAGCCGGTGGGTCATGACGGGCAGCAGCTCGGAGACCGGATGCGGCCGGTACGCGGCGATGCCGGGCGGGGCCGGCGCGAGCGGGACCAGCAGGTCCTCGCCCGCGGGCAGGCCGGCGGAGGCGTCGGCGCCCACCGCCCCGTGCAGCCACAGGGTCAGCATGTACAGCTCCGGTACGGACAGCAGTCTCGGCTGGTACGCCGTGGAGAGCGACTCGGCCTGGCGCAGGGCGCGTTCGGTGGCCGCGACGTACGGCCCCTCGAAGAAGTGGGAGAAGACCCAACCGTCCGGCGTGAGCCGGGTGTCGGCGGCCGCGACGTAGCGGTCCCCGCCGCGGATGAGGAACCGCCAGCCGGTGAGGCGGGTGCGGGGCGGCCTGCCGCCGGACGCCAGGTCCGAGATGTTCAACCGGTCGAGTACATGGACCGGAAGGGGGAGTTCGGCGGTCACCGGCCCCTGGAGGGCGCGCAGGGCGGGGGTATGTGCCTCGTGGACGGCGGTGGGGGAACCGAGGGCCGCGAGGACGCTGCGCAAGGCGGGTGCGGGGGCCGGAGGGACATGCAGCGGCATAGTGGGTCGCCTCTCACTTGGGAGACCTGTGGAACGGGGGCAGGTGCGGACGGCGCTGTCGCATTCTGGGGCCAGAGGGGGGCTGAGGGGCAATGGCCGCGCGCCAACTCTCTGCCTCGTTTGCGGAGTTTATACGACATGTGTTCACGCAGTGTTTCGGCTAGCTGTCCCGCCTATTGCCGACAAGGCGCTTACCGGTCCCGCTGACATGGCATTCATGCCGGATGGGCGCGAACATGCCGCGCTGACCTCGGAGGTTACCGGAAAGGGGCTCGGCTGGAAAGCGCCGGTTATCGGGAACAGGCAAAGTCGATGCGGAATTTGCGTGTACCGACTTGCCAGGTGAATGTGCCAAACCGCCCGTCGGCCAAACCGGCGCGCGCTCCTCGCCACGCACGCCCCCGCCGCGTTATGGATCACGCTGCCGGGGCATCATCGACCGTACACGCGCGCCTGGGCGCCACGGGGCCAGGCCCACTCGAGGAGGGAAGCTTCGATGGGGGAGAAGGTCGTGGCAGGCGGGTTCGACCTGTCCGATCGGCAGCGGTATCGAAGGAAGCTTCACGAGTGCCTGGAGGGGCTGGAGCGACTTCTGGCGGAGAAGAGGTTCGATCGTCCGAAGAACATGATGGGGCTGGAGATCGAGCTGAATCTCGCGGGTGCCGACGGTTTGCCGAGAATGGTGAATGCCCAGGTGCTGGAGCGGATTGCGAGCCCCGATTTCCAGACCGAACTCGGAATGTTCAACCTGGAGGTGAACGTCCTTCCGCACCGCCTCGGCGGCCGGGTATTCGATCAGCTCGCGGAGGAACTCAGCGCGGGGCTCGGCTATGCCCACCGGCAGGCCGCGGAGATCGATGCCGGGGTGGTGATGATCGGCATTCTGCCGACGATCACCCGCGAGGACCTGGTCACCGCCAACCTCTCGGCGGTCGACCGCTACTCGCTGCTCAACGAGCAGATCCTGATGATGCGCGGGGAGGACTTCACGCTCGACATCGACGGCGTCGAGCGGCTGGTGTGGAACAGCGGGTCGATCGTGCCGGAGGCCGCCTGCACCTCCGTACAGCTGCACCTCCAGGTGACCCCGGCACGGTTCGCGGACGTGTGGAACGCGGCCCAGGCGGTGGTCGCCGCGCAGATAGCCGTCGGTGCGAACTCGCCGTTCCTGTTCGGGCGCGAGCTGTGGCGGGAGTCCCGGCCGCCGCTGTTCACCCAGGCCACCGACACCCGGCCGCCCGAGCTCCAGGCGCAGGGGGTGCGGCCGCGCACCTGGTTCGGGGAGCGCTGGGTGGACTCGGCGTACGAGCTCTTCGCGGAGAACGTGCGCTACTTCCCGGCCCTGCTGCCGATCTGCGACGAGGAGGAGCCGCTGCGGGTGCTCGCCGAGGGCGGGGTGCCCGGGCTCCAGGAGCTGGTCCTGCACAACGGCACCGTCTACCGGTGGAACCGGCCCGTGTACGGGGTCGCCGACGGGGTGCCGCACCTGCGCGTCGAGAACCGGGTGCTGCCGGCCGGGCCCACGGTCGCCGATGTCGTCGCCAACGCCGCCTTCTACTACGGGCTCGTACGCACCCTCGCCGACGAGCCGCGCCCGGTGTGGACCCGGCTGCCCTTCGCCGAGGCGGAGGCCAACTTCGACGCGGCCTGCCGCTACGGGATCGACGCACGGCTGCGCTGGCCGCGCCGGGGCCGGGCCGGGGGACTGGCCAGCGTGCCCGCGGTCCGGCTGGTGCTGGACGAGCTGCTGCCGATGGCGGCGGCAGGCCTGGACGCGTGGGGGATCGAGCCGGCGGACCGGGACCGCTACCTCGGCATCATCGAGGAGCGCTGCCGGCGGCGGGCGAACGGGGCGACCTGGCAGGTGGACACCTACCACCGGGCGCTCGCGTCCGGACTGGACCGCGACGCGGCTCTGGCGGCGACCACGCGGCGCTACACCGAGCTGATGCACAAGGGCGACCCCGTGCACACCTGGCCCGTGGGGCCGGGGGAGGGGGAGGTACCCGCGGGAGGCTGAGCCCACGGGGCCCGTCGGCGCCCACGACACCCACGCCATCCCCCGCACCTGCCGTACCGCCCGGCCGAAGCGCCGCCGGCGGCCCCCGGCCCGCCCGCCGCCCCACGAGGAGGCAGTATGGGGTGGTCGTATCGGGATGGCGGGACGGGAGTCGGGCGTGCGGGCGGAGCCGGAGCCGGTGGTCGTGGAACTGGGTGCGGACGGGCCTCGGCGCGTCCTGCGCACCGAGACCCTGCTCGTCCTGGCGCTGTCGCTGGGCGCGAGCGGGGTCTCGGCGCTCATCAGCTTCATCGGCTCGCTCACCAAGCCGGGCGGGCTCAAGGACCAGGCCGCCACGCTCAACGGCTCGTACGCGCCCGGCCGGCCTTGGCTGGACCTGGCCTGGCAGCTGTTCGGCATCGCGAGCGCGCTGGTCCCCGTACTGCTGGTGGCGCACCTGCTCACCCGTGAGGGCGCGCCGGGCCTGCGCGTGCTGGGCTTCGACCGCACCCGCCCGCTGTGGGACCTAGGGCGGGGCGCTCTGGTCGCGGCCGGGATCGGGAGCGCCGGGCTGCTGTTCTACCTGGGGGCGCGGGCCACCGGCTTCAACCTCACGGTGGTGCCGGAGGCCCTGCCCGACGTGTGGTGGAAATTCCCCGTACTGATCCTCTCCGCGGTGCAGAACTCCGTGGTGGAGGAGGTCATCGTGCTGGCCTACCTGCTGCGGCGGCTGGACCAGCTCGGCTGGTCGCCGATGGCCGCGCTGCTGGCCAGCTCGCTGCTGCGCGGCTCCTACCACCTCTACCAGGGCATCGGCGGGTTCATCGGCAACGTGGTGATGGGCGTCGTGTTCGTACTCGCCTACCGCCGCTGGGGCCGGGTCGGGCCCCTCGTCGTCGCGCACGCGCTGCTCGACATCGTGGCCTTCGGCGGGTACGCGCTGCTCGCGGGCAAGGTGGACTGGCTGCCGACGCCGTAGCCGGCCCGGTCAGGGGGCGGTGAGGAGTTCCCCGTCCACGACGGTCACCGCGTGGCCGGTCAGCAGGGTGCGCTCGCCCCGCAGACTCACCCGTACCAGCCCCTGGCGCGCGCCGCCCTGGAGGCCGGTCAGCTCGGTACGGCCCAGGCGCTGCGCCCAGAACGGCGCGAGCGCGGTGTGCGCGCTGCCGGTGACCGGGTCCTCGTCGATCCCGAAGGCCGGGAAGAAGCCGCGGGAGACGAAGTCGTACCCGCGCGAGGGGTCCTCGGCCTGCGCGGTGACGATCACCCCGCGCTTGGCGAAGGCCCGCAGGGCGGCGTGGTCCGGCGTCAGTTCGCGGACCGTCCGCTCGTCGGCGAGCTCGATCAGCAGGTCCCCGACGTGGGCGGCGGTGTCGTGCACGGACAGGACCGGGGCGCCGCCGAGCGCGTGCTCCACGGCGGCCGGAGCCGGGGCCGGGGTGAGCGAGGACGTGGGGAAGTCCAGGGTGACGGTCCCGTCGGGGGCGGTCTCGGCCGTCAGGATGCCGCAGCGGGCCGTGAAGCGGACCAGCCCGTCGGCGAGGCCGTTCGTGGCGAGTACGTGCGCCGTCGCGAGGGTCGCGTGGCCGCACATGTCGACCTCCGCCGCCGGGGTGAACCAGCGCAGCGCCCAGTCGGCGTCCGAGCCGGGCGGCAGGGGGTGGGCGAAGGCGGTCTCGGACAGGTTCACCTCGGCGGCGACCTGCTGGAGCCAGGCGTCCGGGGGGAACGCGCTGTCGAGGAGCAGGACTCCGGCGGGGTTGCCGTGGAAGGGGCGGTCGGTGAAGGCGTCGACGATTCGGATGCGCATGGAACCGAAGGTAGGACGGCTCTCCGATCGCCGCCAAAGGCCAATTCGGGGTGACTGGACTGGTGCGGGGCTGTTCGCTGAGAAAGTTTCCGATATATCGTTGACGCATCGCGATGGATCGCCGATAGTAGAGACATCGGATAACCGATACGACGCGAAGACGACGTACGAGACGAAAGGAGCGCAGTGATGCGTTCACACGGACAGCACGGACATGACCACGGACACGAGCACGGCCGGGGCCACGGCCACTGCGGGCCCGATCGTCGGGAGGAGTTCAAGGGGCGGCGTGCCGCCTTCGGACCGTTCGGTCCCCCCTTCGGCGGCGGACCCTTCGGTGGGCGCGGCGGACGCGGCGGACCGCGGGGCCGGGCCCGGCGCGGCGACGTGCGCGCCTCGATCCTGGCGCTGCTCGCCGACCGGCCGATGCACGGCTACGAGATGATCCAGGAGATCGGCGAGCGCAGCGGCGGGGCCTGGAAGCCCAGCCCCGGCTCGGTCTACCCGACCCTCCAGCTGCTCGAGGACGAGGGGCTCATCACCAGTGAGAGCGAGGGCGGCAAGAAGCTGTTCACGCTCACCGAAGCCGGCCGCACCGAGGCCGAGTCGGGCCCGGACGCCCCCTGGGCGGATGCCGGGCGCGGCTTCGACTTCGAGGCGATGCACGAGGTCCGGACGGCCGGCATCGGCCTGATGGAGGCCTTCGGCCAGGTCTTCAAGACCGGCACCCCCGAGCAGCGGGAGAAGGCCGTCGCGGTCATCAACGACGCCCGCAAGAAGCTCTACCTGATCCTGGCCGACGAGCACTGACCGGACAGCCCGGACAGCCCGGACAGCCCGGACAGCCCGGACAGCCCGGACAGTCCGGACGGCCCGGACGATCACGACGGCGCGCCCCGCGAGTCACTCGCGTGGCGCGCCGTCGTATGTGCGGGGGAGTCGGAGGAGTTGAGGGGGGTCACGAAGGGATCAGGCGACCAGGCCGGCCAGCTTGCGCAGGGACTCGTTCAGCGCGGCGGTGGCCGAGTCCTTGAGCTTGCCCGCCATCAGGGAGACGGCCGCGCCGCTGAACTCGCCGTCGATCCGGACGGTGGTGGCCCCGCCGTCCGGGACCAGGGTGTAGCGGGTGAGGACGGCCACGCCCATCGGGCCCTTGCCGGTGATGGCGAAGAGGCGCTCGTCCTCCAGCTCCGAGACGGTCCAGACGACCTCGGCGGGGAAGCCCATCATCTTCATGTTCTCGGCGAAGGTGGCGCCGACCGCGAGGGTCTCCGGGCCGCCCTTCGGGAAATTGGTGTGGGTCATGCTCCACTGGCCGTACGCGTCCCAGTCCGTCAGCTGGGACCAGACCTTCGCGGCGGGCGCCTCGATGCGTGATTCCGCGGTGACTTCGGCCATGCGACCACCCCTTCTCGTCGGGTACGTGCGGCGGAACGTAGCCCCGGTCGGCGGAACATTCAATACTGACGACCTGTCAGATATTGGAGGGGTGTACGAGCCCTGGTCTCGTCTCCGTCTCAACAGGTGTCATGTCCGTGACGCTCCTGACGAGTGCCTGCCATGATGGCCCGATGCAAGCGTCAGGGAAAAACGCCGGACTGGGCCTCGCCCTCGTGTCGGCGGTCGCGTTCGGTGGTTCCGGGGTGGCGGCGAAGCCGCTGATCGAGGCGGGTCTGGACCCCCTCCACATGGTCTGGCTCAGGGTGGCCGGGGCGGCGCTCGTGCTGTCCCCGCTGGCCTGGCGCCACCGCGACCTCGTCCTGCGCAGGCCCGCGCTGCTCGCGGGCTTCGGGCTGGTGGCCGTCGCCGGTGTGCAGGCCTTCTACTTCGCCTCCCTGTCCCGGATCCCGGTCGGCGTGGCCCTGCTGCTGGAGTACCTCGGGCCGGCGCTGCTGCTCGGCTACATCCGCTTCGTGCAGCGCAAGCCCGTCACGCGCGGCGCCGCCGCCGGAGCGGCCGTGGCCGTCGTGGGGCTGGCCTGCGTGGTCGAGATCTGGGCCGGACTGCGGCTCGACGCGCTCGGTGTGCTCTTCGGCCTCTGCGCGGCCCTGTGCCAGGCCTTCTACTTCGTCTTCGCCGACCAGGGCGCGGACAAGGACGACGCCCCCGACCCGCTCGGGGTGATCGCGTACGGCATGATCATCGGCACCCTCGTGATGACGGTGATCGCCCGGCCGTGGGAGATGGACTGGCAGGTGCTGGGCGGGGATGCCGCGCTGGGCGACCTGATGGTCCCCGCGCCGGTGCTGCTCGGCTGGGTGGTGCTGATCGCGACCGTCTTCGCGTACCTGACCGGAGTGGTCTCCGTGCGCAGGCTCTCGCCGCAGATCGCGGGCGTGGTGGCCTTCCTGGAGGCGGTCGTCGCCACCGTGCTGGCCTGGATCCTGCTCGGCGAGCACCTCTCCACCTGGCAGATCGTCGGTGGCGGGCTGGTGCTCGGCGGCGCCTTCATCGCGCAGTCCTCGCGGCCCGCGCCGGCCACGGCCCCGGCCGCTGCCGCCGCCGCGGCGGGCGCCGGTCCGGCCGTGGTGGACCGCGAGACCACCAGCGCCTAGGGTGGCGTTCATGCCTTCGACCGTGCTTCCCCCTCCCGCCTCCGCCTAGCGCGGGCGGCACCTCCTCGAACGAGTACCCCGGCCCGGGGAGTTCCCGGGCGGGTGAGCGCTGCCCGCGAAGCGATGACCTGCTCTTCTCATCCTTCACGCATGCGCGGAGAACCACGTGTCGAACCATTCGCCCGCTGCCGGGCGCAGTCTGCTGTACCTCGTCGTCGCCGGAGCCGCCTGGGGCACCGCCGGGGCGGCCGCCTCCCTCCTCTTCCTCGCCAGTGACCTCGGTCCGCTCGCCCTGTCGTTCTGGCGGTGCGCGGGCGGGCTCGTGGTGCTGCTCGGGGTGTTCGCCGTACGCCGGCGGCCCCGCTCCGGATCCGGGTCGGGGTCGGGGTCGGGATCAGGGTCAGGTTCGGGGGCCCGGCGGGTGCGGCCCTCGGCCGGCTCGCTGATCGTGACCGGCCTGCTGTTCACCCTGTTCCAGGCCGCCTACTTCGCGGCCGTACGCGAAACCGGCCTCGCCGTCGGCACCGTCGTCACGCTCGGCGCCGGGCCCGTGCTGATCGCGCTCGGCGCGCGGTACTGGATGGGCGAGCGCCTCGGCGCGGGCGGCGTGGCCGCCGTCACCGGTGCCCTGGCCGGGCTCGCCGTCCTGGTGCTGGGCAGCGGGGGCGGCGAGGTGCGCCCGGCCGGCGTCGGCTGGGCGCTGGTGTCGGCCGCCGGGTACGCGGGAATGGCCCTGCGGGCCCGCTGGCTCGGGCGGCGCGGGGCGGGCGGGGATCCGCTGGTGACCACCGCCTGGTCGGTCGCGGTGGGCACGGTGTGCCTGCTGCCGCTCGCCGCCGCGGAGGGGCTGCTGCCGCACACCGCCGAACTGGGCCGGGTGCTCTGGCTGCTGGTGTACGTCGCCACCGTGCCGACGGCCCTGGCGTACGCGCTCTACTTCACCGGAGCGGCCGCCGTACGGGCCGCCACCGTGTCCGTGATCATGCTGATCGAGCCGGTGAGCGCGGCCGTGATCGCCGTACTGCTGCTCGGGGAGCGGCTGACCGGCGCGGTGGTGCTGGGCACCGTACTGCTGCTGGCGGCCGTGGGCGCCCTGATCGCGGCGGAGGCGCGGCGGCCGGCGGACGGGGCGCTGGACACGGTGCTGGACGGGGCGCTTGACGGGGCGCTGGATACGGCGCTGGACGGGCCGGCGGTGCGGCCCGTCCAGGCCCCCGAGGTGTCGGGTCAGAGCGCCGCGAGGTAGTCCGGAGTGGCGGTCCCGGGGGCCAGGTCGGCCGCCGGGACCGGTGCCCCGTACGCGGGAGCGACCGGGACCACGCCGGCCCAGTAGGGCAGCCCCATGTCCTCGGGGTCGTCGTTCGGCCCGCCGGTACGGATCTTCGCGGACACCTCGGTCAGGTCCAGCCGGATCACAGCGGTGGCGGCGAGCTCCTTGGCGCTGGCCGGCCGGGAGTCGGCGGAGCGGCCCGGGACCACGTGGTCGACGAGGGCGTCCAGGGCCATCCGGCACTCCTCCTCGTCCGTGACCTGGTAGGCCGTGCCGTGCACGACCACCGAGCGGTAGTTGAGCGAGTGGTGGAAGGCCGAGCGGGCCAGCACCAGGCCGTCGACGTGCGTCACGGTCACGCAGACCGGCAGGCCCGGGTCCGCCTTGCGGGCCGCGAGCAGCGGGCGCGAACCCGTGGAGCCGTGGATGTAGAGAACCTCGCCGACCCGGCCGAAGAGGGTCGGCAGCACCACCGGCGCGCCGTCGCGGACGAAGCCGAGGTGGCAGATGTAGGCCTGGTCGAGTATCGAGTGCACCGTCTCGCGGTCGTAGCGCGCCCGGTCGCGGGAGCGGGTCGGCACCGTGCGGTCGGTGGGCTCGTACGCGTCGGACGCGTCGGACGCGGCGGTCGGCTCGGACGACGCGGGCGCTTCCGTGGCGGGCGTGGCGGTCATGATGCGGACTCCGTTGTACTAGTGCATAATGTTGTTTGTGCTAGGAGACTATCGGATCATTGGGCGCCGCGCATCGGATATCGCGGCCAGTGTCGAAGCGGGCGTGGGATCGGGCGCGCTCGCACCGGGGGCGCTGCTGCCGCCGATGCGGGAGCTGGCGGGCGAGCTGGGGGTGAACCCCAACACCGTGGCGGCCGCGTACCGGACGCTGCGCGAGCGCGGGGTCATCGAGACCGACGGGCGGCGCGGCAGCCGGGTGCGGGCCCGTCCGTCCAGCGCGCCCCGCGACGCCCTGCGGATGGCGGTGCCGGCGGGCGTACGCGACATCACGGCCGGCAATCCGGACGTGGACCTGCTGCCGTCGCTGGACGGGCCGCTGGCGGCCGCCGCCCGGCGGTACGGGCAGGCCCCGACCCTCTACGGACAGGACCCGGTCGACCCGGAACTGGCGCGGCTGGCCCGGGCCGACCTCGACGCCGACGGGGTGCCGGCCGGGCCCGTCGCGCTGACCTCGGGCGCCCTGGACGGGATCGAGCGGGTGCTGGCCGCGCACCTGCGCCCCGGGGACGCGGTCGCGGTCGAGGACCCGGGCTGGGGCAGCGTGCTGGACCTGGTCCCGGCGCTCGGGCTGCGGGTGCTGCCAGTGGCCGTGGACGACGAGGGGCCGCGGGTCCACGCGGTCGCGCGGGCGCTGGAGGCCGGGGCGCGGGCGCTGGTGGTGACCTCGCGGGCGCAGAACCCCACCGGGGCCGCGGTGAGCGCGGAGCGGGCGGGGGAGCTGCGGGCCCTGCTGGCGGCCCACCCCGGGGTGCTGGTGATCGACGACGACCACGGGCACGCGATCGTGGACCTGCCCCTGCATCCGCTGGGCGGGGTCACCCGGCACTGGGTGCTGGTGCGGTCGACGGCGAAGGCGTACGGCCCGGACCTGCGGCTGGCGGTGCTGACGGGGGACGCGGTGACGCTGGACCGGGTCCGGGGGAGGCAGCGGCTGGGCCCGGGCTGGGTCAGCCGGCTGCTGCAGTACGCGGTGGTGGAGCTGTGGACCTCGGGCGCGGTGGACCGGGCCGCGGTGGCCCGCTCGTACGGGGAGCGGCGGGACGCGCTGGTCGCGGCGCTCGGCGAGCGGGGCGTACGGGCGCACGGGCGGACCGGGATGAACGTGTGGGTGCCGGTGGCCGACGAGACGGGCGTGGTGACGCGGCTGCTGGCCGCGGGCTGGGCGGTGACGGCCGGAGCCCGGTTCCGCGTCGAGTCGGAACCGGGCGTGCGGCTGACGGTGTCGCAGGTGACGGTCGCGGACGTGCCGGACCTGGCGGACGCCGTGGCCGCGGCGGTCCGGCCGGGGGCGGCGGGGGTCCGGTACGTCTGACCGCGGGACGCAGCCCCCGCCGTGTCCCGGGGCTCCGCCCGGACCCCGGACCCCGGGCCCTGCGTGCCCGGCGGGGCTCAGGCTGGCTTGCGGCGGCCGGGGCGGGTTTGGGTGAGGGCGGCGCCCGCCAGGACGATCGCGGCGCCCGCCGGGGTGTTCCAGTGGAGCTGTTCGCCGAGGACCAGGACGCCCGCCGCGGTGGCGATGACCGGGATGAAGTAGGTGACCATCTGGGCCGTGGTCGGGCCGATCTCCGCGACCAGGCCGTACTGCATCTGGAGTGCCATGCCCGTGCCGAGCGCGCCCAGGGCGATCACCGACAGCGTCGGCCACAGCGGGAACGACGTCGGGGCCGACGTGAACAGGGCGCTGACCAGGGCGAGCTGGAGCGTGGAGACGAGCAGCTGGCCGCCGGTCAGGGCCACCGGGGAGCCGGGGGTCCCGGCCAGCGTGCGGCGGACGTAGATCCAGCCGATCGGGTAGCAGAGCGAGGCCAGCAGGGCGAACGCGGTGCCCTTGGCGTCGACCCCGGAGAAGCCCTCCCAGGCGCCGAGGACGGTCAGGACGCCGAGGAAGCCCAGGCCCAGCCCCGCCACGCGGCGGCGCGTCGGGCGGTCCTCGGACAGCGCGACCAGGGACAGGGCCATGCCCCACAGCGGCGAGGTGGCGTTGCAGATCCCGGCCAGACCGGACGGGATGCTCAGTTCCGCGTAGGCGAACAGCGAGAACGGGACGGTGTTGAGCAGCAGCGCCGCCACGCCGAGGTGGCCCCAGGTGCGCAGCCCCCGCGGCAGCGGCTCGCGGCGGACCAGCAGCACGGTGACGAGGGCGAGAGCACCGAACAGGACCCGGCCCAGGGCCACCTGGAAGGGCGCGTACGCCTCCGTGCCCACCTTGATCAGCAGGAAGCTGAAGCCCCAGACCACCGACAGGATCGCGAAGCGGACACGCCAGTCCAGGAGGACGCCCCGCCGGGTGCCGGGGGTGCGCAGGGTGCCCGCGGTGCCCGTGCCGGCGGGCGGGGAGGTCGTGGAGGAGGTGGGGAGGGAGACGGTCGGTGCGCTCATGACGCCAACTGTGCGCGTATCAACTTCGTAGGACAAGCGAGAGTTTCTCGGTGTGACGGCGTAGCATTGCTTACATGTTGAACCTGGAGCGCCTGCGCACCCTCGACGCCCTCGCCCGCCACGGCTCGGTCAGCGGCGCGGCCGACGGACTCCACGTCACCACCTCCGCCGTCTCCCAGCAGATGGCCAAGCTCGAACGCGAGGTCGGCCAGCCCCTGCTGGCCAGGAACGGGCGCGGGGTCCGGCTCACCGACGCCGGGCGGCTGCTCGCCGACCACGCGGCCCGGATCATCTCCCAGGTGGAGCTCGCCCAGGCCGACGTGGAGGCCCAGCGGGGCTGCGCGGTCGGCGAGCTGCGCATCGGCGCCTTCCCGACGGCCATGCGCGGCCTGCTGCCTCGGGCCCTGTGCGCCCTGCGCGACGGCCATCCCGAGCTGCGGGCCCTGGTCCGCGAGCAGGAGCCCGAGGAGAGCATGGCCGCCGTCGTGCGCGGCGACCTCGACCTGGCTCTGGCCATCGACTGGCACAACAAGCGGATGCCGGTGCCCGCCGAGCTGACCCGCACGCACCTGCTCGACGACTCCGTCGACATCGCGGTCCCGGCCGGCCACCGGCTGGCCGACCGGACGGAGGTCTCCCTCGCCGAGTTCGCCGAGGACGACTGGATCTCCTGGAACGAGGGGCAGTTCTGCCACGAATGGCTGGTCTTCACCCTCCGCGGCACGGGAATCGAGCCGCGCATCGCCCACATCGCGGAGGAGCACCACACCCAGCTGGCCTTCGTGGAGGCCGGGCTCGGGGTGTGCGTGGCGCCGAAGCTGGGCCGCGGCCCGACCCCGGCCGGGGTGCGGCTGCTGCCGGTCTGCGACTCCGTACGCCGGCACGTGTACGCCGTCTGGCGCGCGGATGCCGACCGCCGCCCCTCGATCCGCGCCGCCGTCGACGCGCTGAAGGGGGCGGCCGCCCGGCCCTACTAGCGCGATACCGGCCGTACTGGCGCGATGGCGGTACTAGAGCTTGCGGAAGTCCCAGGAGACGACCGACTCCGGGGTCAGGCGGATCCAGGCGTGGCGCCCGTCGTGCGGCATCTCCTCGATGCCGAAGTTCTTGACCGGGAAGATCCGCTCGGCCTCCGCCAGCTCCGGGCAGGGTTCGCCGGTGCGCGGGGCCTCGCCCACGAAGACGGCGCTGCCGGACAGTTCCACGCCGCGCAGTTCGTCGTACGCCTCCCCGGCGTCCACGACCACCGAGATCCGCGGATCCTTGCGCAGGTCGGACCAGCGCCGGCTGCGGGTGATCGAGTACAGCCACAGGGAGGTGCCGTCCCAGGCGAACCACAGGGCGCCCACGTGCGGGCGGCCGTCCGGGGAGACCGTGGCCACGCGGCAGGTGCGCTGCTCGCGGAGGAAGGCGTCCACCTCCTCGTCGGTCATCATGATCCGGCGGCCCCGCCGCTGTGTCCTTCCCGGGCCTGTCTCGTCCATCCGTCCCGCACCCCTTCACAACTGACTGTGTGTCAGGAATCATGCGGGCTCGTCGGCCGATACGCCAGGGGGAGCCATGCCGGATCTCGATCCCGCCACCACCGCGCTGCTCACCGTCGAATGCCAGAACGGCGTCGTCGGCGAGGAGAGCGCACTGCCCGAGCTCGCGAAGGAGGCCCGGGACTCCGGGATGCTGGAGCGGGTGGCCGCGCTGGCCGACGCTGCGCGCGGGGCCGGCGTACAGGTGCTGCACGCCGTCGCCGAGCGGCGGCCGGACGGGCGCGGGGCCAACACCAACGCGCGGCTGTTCCGCGCCGCCGGGAAGCTGCCCGTGCGCCAGATCTCCGGGACCACGGCGGTGCGCCTCGCCGCCCCGCTCGCCGTGGCCGAACAGGACCTGGTGGTCCGCCGGCTGCACGGGCTCTCGCCGATGTCCGGAACCGACCTGGACGCCCTGCTGCGCAACCTCGGCGTCCGCACCCTGGTCGTCACCGGGGTCTCCTCCAACATCGCCATCCCGAACACCGTCTTCGACGCCGTGAACCTCGGCTACCAGGTCGTGGTCCCCGCCGACGCCATCGCGGGGGTGCCCGCCTCCTGCACCGCCGAGGTGATCCGCAACTCACTCGCCCTGGTCGCGACCATCACCACGGCCGAAGCGCTCCTCGAGCAGTGGGCTCCTCCGGCCTGACCCCCGTAACCTGGGCGGATGCTGTCCGAAGTGATCGCGACCCGTTACGTCACGCCCTTGCGTGAGGGCGGCTCGCTCCCGGGAATCGTCGAGGCCGACGATCTCGGTACCTACGTCATGAAATTCACCGGAGCCGGCCAGGGCCGCAAGACCCTGGTCGCCGAGGTCATCTGCGGCCGCCTGGCCCAGCGGCTGGGCCTGCGGGTGCCGCGGCTGGTGCAGATGCAGCTCGACCCCGTCATCGGGCTCGGCGAGCCCGACCAGGAGGTGCAGGAGCTGCTCAAGGCCAGCGGCGGGCTGAACCTCGGCATGGACTACCTGCCCGGGTCGATCGGCTTCGACCCGCTCGCCTACCAGGTGGACCCCGTCGAGGCGGGGCGCGTGGTCTGGTTCGACGCCCTGATCAACAACGTCGACCGGTCCTGGCGCAACCCGAACATGCTGGTCTGGCACGGGGACCTGTGGCTCATCGACCACGGCGCCACCATGATCTGGCACCACAACTGGCCCACCGCCCAGGCCGCCGCGGCGAAGCCCTACAACGCCTCCGACCACGTACTGGCCCCCGTGGGCCCGGACATCGCGGCGGCGGCCGCCGCCCTCGCGCCGCTGGTCACCGAGGAACTGCTCACCGAGGTCGCGGCCGACGTGCCCGACGAGTGGCTGGTGGACGAGCCCGGCTTCGACTCCACCGACGCGCTGCGCCGCGCCTACGTGGAGGCGCTGCTGCCGCGCGCGGCCACGATCCACGAGAGGATCTCGATGGAGGCCGAGGTGAAGCCGCGGTCCGGGCCGCCCGGCTGGCTCGCCGAGCGCCTCGCCCCTCAGCCCCACCGGAAGAAGAGCGACAGCGAGTGATCAAGCGGGACGTGTTCGAGTACGCGCTGGTGCGCGTGGTACCCAGGATGGAACGCGGCGAGTGCTTCAACGCCGGCGTGATCGTCTACTGCCGGGCGCATTCCTACGTCGCCGCGCGCACCCACCTCGACGAGGCCAAGCTCCTCGCACTGGACCCCGGGGCGGACGTGGCCGGGGTTCGGGCAGCGCTGCGCGGGGTCGAAGGGGTGTGCAGCGGCGGCACCGCGGCGGGGCAGGCGGCGGGTGACGACGCCGGCCGCCGGTTCCGCTGGCTGATCGCACCGCGCAGCACGGTGGTGCAGCCGGGACCGGTGCACACCGGCCTGACGGCCGATCCCGCCGCCGAGGTCGAGCGGCTGCTGGCGCTGCTGGTCCGCTGACCTGGCTGGAACGGCTGGCGTTGACACCGGGTGCCAGGGCTCCTAGCGTCTCCTCAGCTGAAGCTACTAAGCGGTTGCTCACCTCTGGGCGGCCGTTTCTCAAGGGCGAGGAGATCCAGCATGTCCACCACCGAGCAGCGCGTCGCGATCGTCACCGGGGCGGCCCGGGGCATCGGCGCGGCCACCGCCGTGCGCCTGGCCGCCGAGGGCCGGGCCGTCGCCGTTCTCGACCTCGACGAGGCGGCCTGCAAGGACACCGTGGAGGCGATCACGGCGGCCGGCGGCAAGGCCCTGGCCGTCGGCTGCGACGTCTCCGACGGAGCGCAGGTGGAGGCGGCCGTCGCGCGCGTCGCGAGCGAGCTCGGCGCCCCGACGATCCTGGTCAACAACGCGGGCGTGCTGCGCGACAACCTGCTTTTCAAGATGAGCGAGACCGACTGGGACACGGTCATGAACGTGCACCTGCGCGGCGCCTTCCTGATGTCGAAGGCCTGTCAGAAGCACATGGTGGAGGCCAAGTTCGGCCGCATCGTGAACCTCTCCAGCAGCTCGGCGCTCGGCAACCGCGGCCAGGTCAACTACTCCGCCGCCAAGGCCGGCCTGCAGGGCTTCACCAAGACCCTGGCCATCGAGCTCGGCAAGTTCGGCGTCACCGCCAACGCCGTCGCCCCCGGCTTCATCGTCACCGAGATGACCGCCCAGACCGCCGCCCGCGTCGGCATGGGCTTCGAGGACTTCCAGGCGGCGGCCGCCACCCAGATCCCCGTCCAGCGCGTCGGCCGCCCCGACGACATCGCCAACGCCATCGCCTTCTTCACGGGCGAGGCCGCCGGCTTCGTCTCCGGCCAGGTCATGTACGTGGCCGGCGGCCCGCTCAACTGACGAGCTCACGAGAGGCAGGGCGTACGCCATGACGACGTACAACGGCAGCGACAGCGGCAAGGTCGCGCTGATCACCGGCGCGAGCCGCGGCATCGGATACGGCATCGCCGAGGCGCTGGTCGCCCGCGGCGACCGGCTGTGCATCACCGGGCGCAACGAGGAGGCCCTCAAGGAGGCCGTGGAGCGCCTCGGCGCCGACCGGGTGATCGGGGTGGCGGGCAAGGCGCACGACGAGGCCCACCAGGCCGTCGCCGTCGAGCGCGCCATGGAGGCCTTCGGCCGGGTCGATTTCCTGGTCAACAACGCCGGCACCAATCCGGTATTCGGGCCGATCGCGGACCTGGACCTCGGGGTCGCGCGCAAGGTGTTCGAGACGAATGTGATCTCGGCGCTCGGTTTCGCCCAGCGGACCTGGCACGCCTGGCAGAAGGAGAACGGCGGGGCGATCGTGAACATCGCCTCGATCGCCGGAGTCTCCGCCTCGCCCTTCATCGGCGCCTACGGGATGAGCAAGGCCGCCATGGTCAACCTCACCCTCCAGCTCGCGCACGAGATGGCGCCGGGGGTCCGGGTCAACGCGATCGCCCCGGCGGTGGTCAAGACGAAGTTCGCGCAGGCGCTCTACGAGGGCCGGGAACAGGAGGCCGCGGCCGCCTATCCGCTCGGCCGGCTCGGGGTTCCGGAGGACATCGGGGGAGCGGCCGCATTTCTTACATCTGCACAAGCGGAATGGATCACGGGGCAAACTCTGGTCGTTGACGGAGGAATGTTCCTCAATGCCGGAGTGCACTGACCGATAGTCGGACGCATTTGCCTCCGAAAGGGAGGCAAATGCATCCCTAATGTGCACGGAACCGGTCAAGTGCCTCACGAAACCTGCCCATTGGATTCGTGGGGCACTGCGGTAGGGTCTGCCGCACCCCTGGCTGATCGAGGAGCGTGCACGTGTTCAACCGGACCAGATGCCTGCAGATCACTGCGGCCGTTGCGTCCATATCCCTGCTCGCCGGTTGCGGCCTGCTTTCGGACGACAGTGCCGCTGATACGAAGCCGATCGTCGTCGGCACCACGAGCGCGCCCAGCACCCTCGACCCCGCAGCGGCATGGGACGGCTCCTGGGAGCTGTACCGGAACGTCTACCAGACCCTGTTGGCCTTCCCCACGGGCTCCACCAAGCCCCAGCCGGACGCCGCCCAGAGCTGCGAGTTCACGGACGCGCAGAACGAGTCGTACCGGTGCACCCTGCGCAAGGGCCTGAAGTTCTCCAACGGGGAGCCGCTCGACGCCAAGGCCGTCAAGCACTCCCTGGACCGGATCCGGACCATCGGCTCCAAGGTCGGCCCCAAGGACCTCTTCGGCTCCCTCGACAAGATCGAGACCCCGGACGCGCTGACCGTCGTCTTCCACCTGAAGACCCCCGACGCCACCTTCCCCTTCGTCCTCGGCTCGCCCGCCGCCTCGCTGGTCGCGCCCAAGGACTACCCGGCCGACAAGGTGCGGGAGGACGGCAAGGTCACCGGATCCGGCCCGTACGTGCTCGACTCGTACAAGGAGGGCAACGAGGCCGTCCTCGGCCGCAACGGCAGCTACACCGGCTTCGCCAAGCGCCAGAACAACGCCGTGACCATCCGCTACTACACGGACTCGGCGAAGATGGTCTCCGACCTGAAGTCCAAGGGGATCGACGCGATCTACCGAGGCCTCGCGGCCTCCGAGATCACCGCGCTCCGGGGCCCCGACGGCGCCGCGAAGGGCGTTCAGGTCGTCGCGAACACCGGCGCCGAGATCCGCTACCTGGTGTTCAACCCCAAGGACCCGGCCGTCGCCAAGCCCGCCGTCCGCCAGGCCATCGCCCAGGTCATCGACCGCGGCACGCTCGTCTCCAAGGTCTACCAGGGCACCGCCGAGCCGCTGTACTCGATGGTTCCCAAGGGCGTCGTCGGCCACAAGACCCCGTTCTACGACAAGTACGGGCACGCCGACATCGACGAGGCCAGGAAGATCCTCAAGGCGGCCGGGATCAACCAGCCGGTCGAGCTGACCTTCTGGTACACCACCGACCGGTACGGCTCCTCCACCGCCGAGGAGTTCACCGAGATCAAGCGCCAGCTGGACGAGAGCAACCTCTTCAAGATCACCCTGCGCAGCCAGCCCTGGAAGGCCTTCCAGGAGGGCTACAAGAACCAGGAGTACCCGGTCTTCGGCCGAGGCTGGTTCCCCGACTTCCCGGACCCGGACAACTTCATCGCGCCGTTCATCGGCAAGGAGAACGCGGTCGGCACCCCGTACGAGCCGAACGAGATCCTGACCGACCTGCTGCCCAAGACCCGGCGCGAGGGCGACCGGTCGGCCGGTGTCCACGAGTTCGAGCGGGCCCAGCAGATCTTCGCCGAGGACGTCCGGCTGCTGCCCCTGTGGCAGGGCAAGCTGTACGTGGCCGCGCGGGACGACATCGCGGGCGCCGAGCGGGCGCTGGACCCGCAGACCGCCATGCAGATGTGGGAGTTCTACCGCAAGACCAGCTGGTAGCGGGCGGCGGGGACGCGGGCGGCCGACGCGTTGTCAGTGGCCCCCGGTAGGTTCAGGAGCAGTTGCACGAACTTGTACCGGAGGTTGTCGCCGTGACCCAGATGCTGCCCGAGTCCTGGCTCCCCGTCCTCGGCGGGGAGCTGGACCAGCCCTACTTCAGGGAACTCACCGAGTTCGTCGAGAAGGAGCGGGCGAACGGGCCGGTCTACCCGCCCCGCGACCAGGTCTTCGCGGCCCTGGAGGCCACCCCCTTCGACCAGGTCAAGGTGCTGGTCCTCGGCCAGGATCCGTACCACGGCGCCGGCCAGGGGCACGGACTGTGCTTCTCCGTGCAGCCCGGGGTCAAGACCCCGCCTTCGCTGCGCAACATCTACAAGGAGATGAAGGAGGAGCTCGGCCTCCCGGTCCCGGACAACGGGTATCTGATGCCGTGGGCCCGCCAGGGCGTCCTCCTGCTCAACGCGGTGCTCACCGTCCGTGAGGCCGAGCCCAACTCGCACAAGGGCAAGGGCTGGGAGAAGTTCACCGACGCGGTGATCCGCGCGGTGTCCGAGCGCCCCGATCCGGCGGTGTTCGTGCTCTGGGGCGCCTACGCCCAGAAGAAGATCCCGCTCATCGACGAGGAGCGGCACGTGATCGTCAAGGGCGCCCACCCCTCGCCGCTCTCGGCCAAGAAGTTCTTCGGCTCCCGGCCCTTCACCCAGATCAACGAGGCCATCGCCGCGCAGGGCCATGAGCCGATCGACTGGCGGATCCCGGACCTGGGCTGACGGCACACCGCGCCTCGGCGCCATTGCCGGTGCCTCCGGCTAGCTTCGTGACGACCAGACCTGCGCAGGTCTGGCAGGACGAGCCGGAGGCCGCGGTGACGGAGCAGCAGGAGGCGTCGGAGGACGCCGTCATGACCAGGATCGGCCAGGCGGTCATCCTGCTGCACGCCGGGGACCGCGAGGAGGCCCGCAACCGGCTCGGTGCGATCTGGTCCGAGATCGGCGAGGAGGGCGACTGCCTCCACCGGTGCACGCTCGCCCACTACATGGCCGACGCCCAGGACGACCCCGGCGACGAGCTGGCCTGGGACCTGCGGGCCCTGACCGCCGCCGAGGCGCTGCGGGACGGGCCGCCCGCGTCCCCGGACCAGCATCCGGCGATGCGGGTGTTCTACCCGTCCCTGCACCTCAGCCTGGCCGCCGACTACGTGAAGCTCCAGCGGCCGGAAGCGGCCCGGATCCACCTGGCGCGGGCCCGCGCCGCCACCGGGGCGCTGTCCGACGACGGGTACGGCAACGGCGTACGGGCCGCCATCGCCCGGCTGGAGCGGCGGCTCGCCGAGGAACCGGGGACCGGGCCCCGGCCGTTCCCGGAGCAGTCCCCCTGAGGCCGGTCTCCCTGCGGCCCGCCCGCGCGGCTCAGCCTCCCTGGACGCCCGCGCAGATGCGGGCCTCCGGGCTGTCGGGCTGCCACCGCCCGTGCCGGCGGCCCAGCGCGCACACGTCGGCGGGCCGCACCGGCAGCTCCTTCACCAGCTCCCGCTCCCGCCCGGCATCGGACCGCGGCCGGTGGGGGCGGTCGCCGTCCTCCCGGCCCGAGGCCG
This sequence comes from Streptomyces sp. NPDC058525, assembly GCF_042719495.1. Classification (NCBI taxonomy): domain Bacteria; kingdom Bacillati; phylum Actinomycetota; class Actinomycetes; order Kitasatosporales; family Streptomycetaceae; genus Streptomyces; species Streptomyces sp. NPDC058525. The sequence continues at coordinate 16,081 of NZ_JBHXNP010000064.1, read as the reverse complement.
CTTCGGCGGGCCGGCGGGGCTCCGGGATGTCCGGGACCGGCGGCGGTGCCTGCACGGGGCCGCCGGAGGCGTCCTGAGGGGCGCGCTCGGCCGACCGGCGGGCGGGGGCCGCGGGCCGCGCGGGCTGCTCCGGGACCGCCTTCAGCGCCTCCAGTGCGGGAGCCTGGACCACCACCGGGGCGGCCCCCGGCCCGCTGCGCGGCTCGTGGTGCGGCGGCAGCCCCGCGGCGGGTGCGCCCGCCGGCTGCACGGCGGCGGGGCCGGGGCTCACGTTCACGCAGCCGGAGACGGCCGAGACGGCACAGGCGACTCCGAGCAGCAGCTTTGTCGTGGTTCGGGTTGGATGCACCCGCGCAACTCTGCTCCGTGAAGACCTCGTTGTGAAAACCCGGAGCCCATATTCACCCCGCACGGGTGACGGCTAGTCGCCGGTTGCGCCGTCGATCCGCTCGCGCAGCAGGTCGGCGTGGCCGTTGTGCCGGGCGTACTCCTCGATCATGTGGGTGTAGACCCACCGCAGGCTGAACACCTCGCCGCGGTGGTGGCTCCCGGCGTCCGACAGCAGGTCCAGCGAACGGCCCGCGGCCGCCTGCCGCGCCAGCTCGACCTCGGTCTGCCACACCTGCTCGGCCTCGGCCCAGGTGGCCTCCGCGCCGAAGCGGAAGTCGCCGTCCACGTCCTCGCTCGTGGAGTACAGCTCGGGCAGATCCTCGCCGAGCAGGATCTCCCGGAACCAGTACCGCTCCACCTCGGCCATGTGCCGTACGAGGCCCAGCAGGCTCAGCTCGGACGGTGCGAGCGGCGTACGGCGCAGCTGCTCGTCGGCGAGCCCCTCGCACTTCCAGGCGAGGGTGGCGCGGTGGTAGTCGAGCCAGCCGTCCAGCATGTCGCGTTCACCGGCGGTGGTGGAGGGCTCGTCGCGGTGTGATCCGGTGCTCGTGGTCGTCATGACGGCCATCCTCAGCGAACGAGCCCCCCACCACCAGGGATTAAGCTGCGGGCGTCCCACAAGGAACGAACCAGGAGGCTCCCGGTGAAGGTCGGCTGCATCGGACTCGGCGACATCGCGCAGAAGGCGTACCTGCCCGTCCTCACCACCCGCCCGGAAGTCGAGCTGCACCTGCAGACCCGTACCCCGGCCACGCTGGAGCGGGTCGGCGCGATCCACCACCTCCCGGCCGGCCGGCTGCACGCGGACCTCGACTCGCTGCTCGCCGAAGGGCTCGACGCGGCGTTCGTCCACGCCCCGACCGCCGCGCACCCCGAGATCGTCACGCGGCTGCTGGAGGCCGGGGTGCCGACGTACGTGGACAAGCCGCTCGCCTACGAGCTCGCGGACTCGGCGCGGCTGGTGGAACTGGCCGAGGAGCGCGGGGTCTCCCTCGCCGTCGGCTTCAACCGCCGCCACGCGCCCGGCTACACGCAGTGCGCGGACCACCCGCGCGACCTGATCGTCATGCAGAAGAACCGCGTCGGGCTGCCCGAGGACCCCCGCACGCTCGTCCTGGACGACTTCATCCACGTCGTCGACACCCTGCGCTTCCTGCTGCCGGGCGAGGCCGACCACATCGACGTCCGGGCCGTGGTGCGCGAGGGGCTGATGCACCAGGTGGTGCTCCAGATGTCAGGAGACGGGTTCACCGCGCTCGGCATCATGAACCGGCTCTCCGGTTCCACCGAGGAGATCCTCGAGGTCTCCGGACAGGACACCAAGCGGCAGGTCGTCAACCTCGCCGAGGTCATCGACCACAAGGGCCAGCCGACCGTGCGGCGGCGCGGGGACTGGGTGACGGTCGCCCGCCAGCGCGGCATCGAGCAGGTGGTGGACGCCTTCCTGGAGGCCGTGGAGACGGGCAAGACGCTCAGCGCGCGCGACGCGCTGCTCACCCACGAGCTGTGCGAGCGGGTGGTGAGCTCGGTTCTGGGGCAGGCCTCCTGAGCGAGCGGAGCCCCTCTACTGCGCAGTAGGCCGCCAGCGCGGCGAGGGCGGCGGCCACCGGCCAGTCCCCGTACCGGACGTAGAGGGTCGTGCCGCGGGCCAGCGGGACCTCGTACACCCGGGCCGTGCTCGCGGAGACGGGCAGGGCCGGGCCGATCCGCTCCCCGGAGGGGCCGTGCACCGCGCTGACGCCCGTCAGGGTGGCGTGCACCACCGGGCGGCCGGTCTCGGCCGCCCGCAGCGCCGCCAGCGACGCGTGCTGGGCCGGGGCCCAGCTGTCCTGGAAGCTGGAGGTCGCCGACTGGGCGACGAGGAGGGCGGCCCCGGAGCGGGCCAGGTGGCGGCTCATGTCGGGAAAGGCCGACTCGAAGCAGACCAGCGGGCCGAGGCGGACCCCCGGCGGGCCGCCCGGCCGGGCCGGCAGGTCCATCACCACCGGGGTGTCGCCCGGCACGCGGTCCTCGCCGGCCGCCTTGCCGACCGAGGTGGCCCAGCCGAGCAGGCTCCGGGCCGGTACGTACTCGCCGAAGGGGACCAGCCGCATCTTGTCGTAGCGGTCACCGGTCGGCCCCCGAGGGCCCACGAGCACCGCGCTCTTGCGGATCCCGGGGTCGTCCGGGGCCCGCGCGTCCACGTTGACCAGCAGCGGGGCCCCGACCGTCGCCGACAGCGAAGCCAGCCGTCCGGCCAGGTCCGGGCGGGCCGTGAGGTCCGCGCCGACGCTGCTCTCGCCCCACACCACCAGATCGACCGGCTGCCCGGCCAGGTCCCGCGTGAGCCGCTCACCGGTGGCGAACCGCCGCTCGGCGCTGTCCGGGCCGTCCGGCATCAGGCCCGGCTGTACGACCGCCACCCGCAGCCGTCCCGATGCCTCGGGGCCCGGCACCCACAGCCACACCGCCCCCGTCAGCACCGCACATCCCGCCACCCCGGCCACCGCCGGGATCCGGGCCCGGGGCACGGCGATCAGCAGCACCAGCGCGCTGTTCACCGCCACCACCAGGAGGCTCACCAGCCACACCCCGCCCACCGAGGCGACCCGCAGCGCCGGCGGCACCTGCCACTGACTGGCCCCCAGCAGCCCCCACGGCCCGCCCAGCCCCTCCCAGGACCGGACCAGCTCCGACAGCAGCCACCCCGCCGGTACGAGGACCAGCGCGGCCGCGGCCCGGCGCGGCGCCGGGATCCCGCCCAGCAACTCCCGCACCAGCAGGGCCCAGGGGATCCACAGCACGCCCAGCAGCGCGGCCACCGGCAGCAGGAACACGTGCAGGCTCGGCAGCAGCCAGTGGTGGACGGCCACGATGAAGCCCGCCCCGCCCAGCCAGCCCTCCAGCACGGCCCGGCGGCCGGTGGGGGCCGACCTCAGCAGCAGCATCCAGGGCACGAGGGCCACGTACGCGAACCACCACAGTGCGGGCGCGGGGAAGGCGAGGGCGGGCAGGGCCCCCGCGGCGACGGCGGCCGGCGCACGCCACCGCGGGGACCACCCTGACCGGATCGGGACCATGGCGCGCCTCCGCTTCCAGTGTGGGCAGTGCCGGACGACCGCGCCCGGCCGGGCTCAGGCGGACAGGTGCCGCCACTTCTCGTGCACGGTGACGCCGGTGAGCCGCCAGCCGTCGCGCGTGCGCGCCAGCGCGAAGGTGTAGCGCCCGGCGGCGACGAAGTTGGGCGCGGTGAGCGTGCCGTCGAACTCCTCGCCCGCGAGCCGCATCGGATTGACGAAGTCCGCCCGCACCTCGGCGCGGTCGCCCGGCGAGCCGTCCAGCACCTCCAGCCGTACCAGCCGGTTGACGATCAGGTGCTGGCGCACGGGGAAGAGCTTCATGGTCTCGGCGAGCCAGTCGGCGACCTCCCCGGCCGGTCCCTCGATCCCGCCCGCCGAGCTGTAGTCGGCCCGCCCGGACGAGGTGAACAGGGCGCGGTAGGCCGCCCAGTCACCGTCGTCGACGGCCACCGCGTACCCCGAGACCACCTCGTCGATCGCCAGCCGGTCCATGACCGTGGCGAGGTCCACACGCTGCGTCATCGGGCAAGTGTGGGGCTACGGCGGCACGAGGCCAAGGGGCGTGCGCGGGCGGGATCTTCCCGCGGCCCCCTCAGTGTCCGGAATACACCTCCCGCTGCCGGACCACGACCAGGAACGCGTCGCTGTCCAGATCCATCACCACCTCGGCCGGCACGCCCTCGCGCATCCGCTGGGCCGCGTACTCCTCGGCGGGCCAGCTTCCCCGCGGACTTCCGGCCGGAAAACGCTCCAGAACCACTCGACGCATGGGACACCCCCTGCTTCTCGCCTTCAGGTCTCTCCCGGCACAACGACGCGGAGGCCGCCCGGGAACGTTCCCGGGCGGCCTCCGGTTCATGCGAAGCGGTGAGCGCGGTCCCTCTACTGGCCGGACTCGCCGGCGTGCGGCCTCAGCACGTCCGTGCCGACCAGCACGAACAGGACGATGCCCAGCAGGATCCGGTAGATCACGAAGGGCATGAAGCTCTTGGTGGAAATGAACTTCATCGACCAGTTCATGCCTCAAGGTCCCGAGCGGCTTTGACCTGCTGTTTCCACCATTCTTCAAGATTGAATGGGAGAGACTGGTGGAGAGATGGCGCTTTCCAGCGTTCTCCCTTGCTCGCCACGAAGCGCAGCCACCCGAGTTGCAGCGAATTTGCGATCTGCTGCTCCATGAGCAGCGTAAATGTGCGAGTAGAGGCCTTCCACGCCGGCGACCCCGTGGCCCATGCGGGTCTCCACGGCGATGCGACTGTGTCGATCTTCGTCCATCCACTCCTTGCCGCCGTGGCGAAGCAGGTACAGCCGCTTCCCGGCGTACGCGGCCGCAGGGACCTCCGGAAGGGGACGGCGGGAGGTGGCCAGCTGGGGCTGGCCCAGGCGAACCCTCGCGAACTCCTCGGAAGCCGGTCGACCGCGCGAGACCGACTGCCAGTAGGGGTAGCTGAAGTTTGCGTTGGCCAGCAGCCGCTGCCCTCAGCGCGTACTGCACGGCATTGGAACGTCGTATCGGCGAGCTGGACGGTGCTGTGGACGAGGCGGCTTTGGACTCGGCCCGAGAGCTCGCCGCACGACATCCCCGCGCGTAGGCACCGGGATCGGGTACCGCCTAAGATCCGGCTGAGGTCGATCTCCACAGGGAACAGAACCGCCCCCTTGATCACCCCGCTGAACGCCCCACCGTCCCGGGCCTTCCCTGAACCTGCGCGGATGCCCCGGATGTCAAGGCCGTTCTGCAATCTGAGAACAGGGACTTCCAGCAGCGCTAGGGTTTCCGGGACAGAGGGAATGGAACGCTGCCGACCAGGGGAACGAAACACCATGGGACACGGAGCGCGAAAGCAACTGGCGAAGCTGCTCGACGCCTCGGAGCGATGCGGGGACTTCAGTACCCGCATCGAGATGTCCGCCCGCGCGCTGCGGATCGCGGTCGACGGCGTCGGGGTGCTGCCCCTGCCGTTGCGCGCTCCGGTCACCAAGAAGCTGATCGCGCAGGCCCGGCAGGCCCGCTTCGGCCGCGGTGAGCAGACCCTGGCCGACACCAGCGTGCGCGATACCTGGGAGATCACCCCGGACCGGATCACCCTGGGCGGCCCCGACTGGGACCGCACCCTGAGCGGTGTCCTCGACGGCGTCCGTACCGCGCTCGGTCTGCCGCCCACCACCGTCCTGCGGGCCGAACCGCACGCGCTGCTCGTCTACGGCAAGGGCCAGTTCTTCCTGCCGCACCAGGACTCCGAGAAGGACGACTCCATGGTGGGCACCCTGGTGGTCTCCCTGCCCTCGCACCACACCGGCGGTGAACTCGTCGTCTCGCACGCCGGCCGGAGCGTCGTCCACCAGGTGTCCCGGGAGAAGCTGACCTTCGCTGCCTTCTACGCGGACTGCCTGCACGAGGTCAAGCCCGTCAAGTCCGGCTACCGCGTCACCCTCACCATGAACCTCCTCGCCGAACGCACCCGGCCGGCCGGCGAGGACGACGGCGGCCCGGCCGCCGACCTGGCCCACTGCCTGACCGAACACTTCACCGAGCCGGCCGAAGAGCGCTACGCCTACGGCCGCCAGAAAACGGCGCCCCCGAACCGCCTCGTGTACCTCCTCGACCACGAGTACACCCAGCGTGGCCTGGACTGGGACCGCCTCAAGGGTGCCGACGCCACGCGTGCCACCCGGCTCCGCCAGGCCGCCGGGCAGGCAGGCTGCGAGGCGGTCCTCGCCTTGGCCGAGGTGAAAGAGACTTGGGACGCCGTACCGCCCTACGACCGCTACGACTACTACGGCGATGTCGAGCACTTCGACGGCTGCGAGGACGAGGAGTGCGAGGGTGAGTGCCTCCTCGACCCCGACGGGGAGCCCGGGGCCGAGCGCCGCCGCAGTGGCGACTTCTCCGACTACGAGCTGGGCGACCTGATCGACGACGAGATCACCCTCGACTGGTGGACCCGCCCCGACGGCGCCGACGGTGAGCAGATTTCCCTGCCCGTCTCTTACGCCGAGGTGTGCGCCACCACCGAGAACAAGGACCTCACGCCCTACCAGTCCGAGTACGAGGGCTACATGGGCAACTACGGCAACACCCTGGACCGCTGGTACCGGCGGGCCGCAGTGGTGCTCTGGCCCCGGCAACGCTCGTTCGCGGCACGCGCCGAGGCCGGCTCCGCGGGAGCCCTGCGAGAACTCCAGGGCCACCTGGACACCGGGGAGTTGGAGCTGGCGCGTACGCTCGCCCGGTCGCTCGCCCCGATCTGGAAGCATCGCGGTTCGGGCGAAGCGGCCGCTCCACTCTTCACTGCCGCCCTGCACGTCGCGGTGGGACTGGAGGAAGCGGACACCGCCGCGATGCTCCTTGCGCCCTTCGGGGTGGAGACCCTGGGCGAGCGACACGTCCCCGATCTCGCGGAAGCGGCCGCACGGTACGGGCGGACGTGGTCGCGCGGGGCCGTCGGCAGCTGGTTCGGCCGGGTCGCCGCGTACATCGGGGCGGATCGCGCAGCGTGGCTCGAGTCTCTGCCCGGCCTCTGCGCCGCGCTGCGGACCGCTGACGGTGACGGAGACGCGGTGGCGGCACCGCTGGTCGAGGGCGTCTGGCAAGCGGCCGAGCAGCAGCTCACCGGCTGGCTCGACGTGGGCCGCGAGGCGGAGCGCCGCGCGGGCATGGAACGGCTGGGAGCTCCCTTGGCCCGCATCCTGCAGGCGTGCGACCCGAAAACCGCCGGCACGATCGTCACCGCGCTGCGCGGCCTGCCGGACACCGCCCTGGAATGCCTGCTCCCGGCCCTGCGCACCGCGGCCCGCCGACCGACGACCGTACGAGACGGGGCACCCGCGGCCCACGCCTTCCAGACGCTCGCCGACCACTGCGAGGCCCGGCTCACCGCGGCCGTCACCCACCCCGTACGCGCGGCGGACGACTGGTCACTCACCCCGGCCGGTACCTGCCGGTCCGGCTGCGGCCTCTGCCCCGACCTCGACGCCTTCCTCACCTCCCGCACCCGTCGGGTCATGGATTGGCCGCTCGCGAAGGACCGGCGCCGCCACATCCACAGCCGTATCGAACTGGCCGGCCTGCCCGTGTCCCACACCACCCGGCGTCAGGGACGCCCCTACACCCTGGTCCTGACCAAGACGAACGCGGTGTTCACCCGTGAGCAAGCGGCCCGCATCCGCGCCGAGACCGACCTGGCGTGGCTGCGGGAGAAATGGCCCCGGCCACGCGGCTGAAAGGGGACAGACAAGCCCCGCGGTTCGCGCGCCTGGAACCGGCAGTCCGCACCCGGGACGCGGATGCCGCCGCGTCCCGGCTGGCCGCGCATCGCCACCTGCCGGTACCTCGCGGCCGTGCAAGCCTGGGCGGCCGGCGGCCCGGCGCCGGACGGGTAGGCCATCGGCTCGATCACCCCGTGGGAATCTACGCGAAAACGGCCTCTCCACGGACGCGAATCCGGATCATGGAGGGGTGGAGGACTGGTACGACTGTAACGACCTGGCCGAACTGCGCATCCGCCTCGGTGTGGCGCTCGAAGAGAACGCCGAACTACGCGCGGAGCTCGCCGAGGTGCGAGCCGAGAATCGGCGTCTGCGCACCCGGCTGGGAGTTCCCGCACCCGACGCGCCGCGGGCGCTGGCTCCGGTCCCCGAGCCTCCCCCACCGGTCATCACGGAAGGCGGCCACGGGCTGCCGTACGCGGACGCGTCCTCCGGGACGGAGGCGAAGATCGCCCTGTTCCGGGCGCTGTTCGTCGGCCGCGAGGACGTCTACGCCACCGGTGGGTGAGCGCGAAGTCGGGCCGGACGGGCTGGAGCCCCGCCGAGGACAACCCGTTCGCCAAGAACAAGGCCGATGCCGAGCGGGTGTTCTGGCCGCTGACGGACCGGGCCGTCTACAACCACCTCTCCCGCCCCGAGCCCGGCGCCCGGGAGACCCACCTGGGGCTGTACCCGCTGCTTGCTGATGACACCTGTCGGCTTCTGGCGGTCGACTTCGACGGCAAGGACGGCGGCGACTGGCGCGGCGATGCGGCCGCCTACGCCTCCGCCTGTCACGACGCCGGTGTCCCCGCCCTGGTTGAGGTCTCCCGCTCCGGGGCGGGCGCGCACGTGTGGACCTTCTTCACTGACCCCGTCGCCGCGGTCACCGCCCGCACGCTGGGGATGGCGCTGCTGCGCCGGGCGATCGACGTCCGCGGGCAGATGACGTTGTCCAGCTACGACCGGCTCTTCCCCGCCCAAGACCTGCTGCCGACGAACGCCAAGGGCAACGCCCGGTTCGGCAACCTGATCGCGCTCCCGCTGCAGGGGGCCTCCCGCCTCAAGGGCACCACGGTGTTCTGCGACCCGCACACCTGGGAGGCGTACCCCGACCAGTTCGCGCACCTGTCCCAGGCCGAGCGGCTCTCCCCGGCCCAGGTCGAGGCGCTCGTCGACAAGCTCGGCGAGGTCAAGGCGGGCCCGTCGGCGACCGCGCCGGTCCTGCCGCCCAAGCCCCGGCGGCGCGCGCTGGGCAAGGCCCCCGAGGTCGTCGAGGCGCGCTTGTCGGCGATGCTCGCGATCTCCACCAAGGGCCTGCCGGCCGCCTTGCTTGCCGCGCTCAAGCACACGGCGTCGTTCCACAACCCGGAGTTCTACCAACGCCAGAGCCAGCGGTACTCCACCTGGGACACCCCGCGCCTGGTCTGCTCTTTCGACGCCACCGACCCGGACTGGCTGAGGCTGCCGCGCGGGCTGCGCGACGAAGCGGCCCAGCTCATCGCCGCCGCCGGCGGCACACTCACGGTCACCAGCGAACTTGCGGACGCCGCGCTGATCAGCGCATTGTTCACCGGCGAGCTGACCGAAGTGCAAGCCCGCGCGGTCGACGCGGTCAAGGGTCACACCAGCGGAGTGCTCGTGGCGCCGCCGGGCTCGGGCAAGACCGTGATGGCCTGCGCGCTGATCGCCCACCACAAGACGCCCACCGCGATCATCGTTAACCGCTCCGAGCTGCTGTCCCAGTGGCAGGACCGTCTGGCCACGTTCCTCGATCTCGGCGAGGGCCGCGTCGGTTCCTTGGGCGCGGGCAAGGACCGCCGCGGCCACGTGGTCGACCTGATCATGCTGCAGACACTCAGCCACCGCGACGCCCCCGACGGTTTGCTGGACGGCTACGGCCTGGTGGTCATCGACGAGTGCCACGCCGTGGGCGCCCAGGGGGCCGAGGCCGCGATCCGCAAAGCCCGCGCCCCTCGATGGATCGGCCTGTCGGCCACCCCCTACCGGGCGGACCAGATGGATCCGCTGATCACCATGCAGTGCGGACCCATCCGACACGAGATCGCCGACACCAGTGCCTTCGCCAAGCACCTCATCGTCCACCCCACCTCGTTCACCACCGACGAGCCGGGCGACGACGGCGCCTCCTTCCAGGCGATCTACAGCGAACTCGCCGCGAACTGCGACCGCAACACCCAGATCGCCGCCGACATCGCCGACGCCTCTCGGCGCGGACGGTGCAGCCTGGCCCTGAGCAACCGGGTCGAACACCTCCACCAACTCGCCACGTCCCTCGCCGCGCACGGCATCGAACCGCTGCTCCTGCACGGTGGCATGCCGCCGGCCGAGCGAGCCCGGGTCCGCACCCGCCTGGCCGATGAAACGACCACCCCGCCGGTGCTGCTGGCCATCGACAAGCTGGCCGGCGAAGGATTCGACGCCCCCAGGCTCGACACCCTGTTCCTCACCAGCCCGATCTCCTTCAAGGGACGGGTGATTCAGCAGGTCGGCCGGATCATGCGCAACACCGAGACGAAGAAGTCCCACGTCGAGGCCCACGACTACCTCGACGCGGACGTGCCCTGGCTGGAACGCATGCACCACAAGCGTCGCCGCATCCTCGAACGCCGCGGATTCACCGCCACGTCCCCCGAGACCCTGCCCCAGCCGCCCGCCCAGCCCGTTGTCCCCGCGCGCCACCGACCGGAGCCCTCACAATCCGCGCCGACACCGCCGGTGGCCGAGGTGCGGCGGTGGGCCAAGGACCAGGGGATGGACGTGCCACCGCGAGGCCGACTCCGCAGCGACATCTGGGACGCCTGGCACGAGGCCCATCCCCAGGCTCAGCCGGTCAGCTGATCCGGTGCGCCTGCGGACGTGGGGCGAGGGCGTCCACGGTCAGTCCGTGACGAACGACCTGAACACCCTCGCAACGGCACTCTACGTCCGGATCGACGACACGTTGCAGGCTTCGCCGGAACTTGCCCCGTGGCGCCCGGCGGTCGGGATCGCACCCACGCTCAGTGACTCCGAACTGCTCACCCTCGCCGTAATGTCGGCGCTGCTCGGCTACACCTCCGAGCGGCGCTGGCTGCGCCGTGTAGCGGCGGACTTCCGCGGCATGTTCCCCTACGTACCCGGCCAGTCCGGCTACAACAAGCGGCTGCGAGCGGCCTCGTCGCTGGTCACCCGCATGATCCGGATCCTGGCGGCGGACACCACGCTGTGGAGCGACGATGTCTGGGTGGTCGACTCCACCCCGGTCGGCTGTGGCTGCTCGCGAGAGACTGCGAAGCGCTCCGACCTGGCCGGCTGGGCGCAGTACGGCTACTACGCGTCGCTCTCCCGGTACTTCTGGGGACTACGGCTGCACCAGGTGTGCACGATCGGCGGGCTGCCCGTGCTGTTCGCACTGGCCGGTGCCAAGGCCGACGAGCGCGAGACGTTGCGCGACATGCGCGACACCGCGCCGGACGTGACGGCCTCCCACTCCCGGCAGACGATCACCGGTGACAAGAACTACTGGGGGGGCGTGAGGCGGCTCACTCTTCCAGCTCGCGAAGCCGCGGCCCGGCGTACGGGAGGGGCGGTCAGGGCACGAGGCTGTCGAGGTCGATGTCGAGGGGGATGGGGACGGAGACCTTCAACCGATTGCGGTGGATGCCGGTGGCCACGTAGCTGCTGGTCATGACGTCGAGTTCGTAGGTGTGGACGGTGGCGGCGCCGGTCTCGTCCTCGACGCGCCAGAAGTGGGGGATCCTGGCCTGTGCGTACTTGAAGGGCTTCAGGGAACGGTCGCGGTCCGCCGACTCCTCCGAGACGACCTCGATGACCAGGGCGACGTCCTCGGGCGCGTACCAAGTCCGGTCGGGGTCGTACGGGGCGGTCGTGATCAGGATGTCCGGCTCGGGGCGGCTCTTCTTGTCGAGCCGGACGGTCATCTCACGCTCGGCGTCGAACCCGACGGGGGCGGCCTGGCGCAGGGCGAAGGTCAGGTTCTCCACCAGCCGGGCGTGCCAGGACCGCTGCGGCGACACCATGAAGATCAGGGCTCCGTCGATGAGTTCGGTGTGCCGCGGTGCCTGGGCGAGGCCGTCGAGGTCATCGGCTTCCCAGCCGCTGATCCTGGGCGGGATCATCCAGTCGGGGAGTTCGGCGGTCACGGCTTCCTCCAGGCGCCTCGAAGAGGTCAGGGGCCCTCATCCCGGATCGCGGACACGGGCGCAACGCTGGTGTCAACATAGTCGAGCGACCGGACCTCTCACTCGGCCCGTGTGGGCCCGACGAGCCGGAGGCCGGTGATCATCTCGGTGTGGATCCGGACGACGTGGTCCATGGACGAGCTGCTTCGGCGGAGTGGTGCACGTCAGCTTGAGCGGCGGGTCGAGGTCGGCCGACACCAGGCTTGCGATGTCGTCAAGGTCGCAGTGGAAGCCCCCCGTCCTTCTCCTCACAGGTCAGGGGCTACCGCGGCCGCCGCCGAAGCCGACGGCGCGGGTGCCGCCGCCCAGGAAGAAGGCCGGAGCGGGGAGCAGCGCCGCCGTGCGGAGGTGGACACGCTTGCGGGTGTCGCGTGACATGCCTTGCCTTTCTGGAGTGATCGTGCCGACCGGGGCCCGGCCTGCCGGAGCGGCCCCGAGACGGTCAGCGACGCTCTCCCGGTGGGGCACGTCACTGGTCGGGGGAGAGTGCATTCGGACCACTCGCCGCGAGCGGCTGGGCGAGCCTCGGCGTGTCGGGGGCGTAAGGGTGCGCGTACCGGAAGAACCCGGTCAGGCATGGCCCGCCTGCCGGACTGTTACCGAAGGTCTGGAGGCGGGCGTGATCGCGCTTCTCGGCGCAGGTGAGATGGGAGTAGCGCTGCTCGCCGGGCTCGTACGCTTGGGCCATGACCCGGCCGAGATCCTGGTGGTCGAGCCGCATGCGGAGCATGCCCAGCGGCTGCGCGAGGAGTACGGGATCGCGACCGCTCCCGCCCACAAGGCCGCCGAGCCCTGAGACCGTGCTGATCGCGGTGGGGCCGCAGGACGTGCCGGGACTGCTCGCCGACATCGCGTCGCACCTGCGGCACGACCGCCTTCTCGTCTCGGCGTTGGCCGGTGTCCCGACGCGATTGTTTGAACGGTACGTCGCCGACGACACGCCCGTCGTCCGTGCCATGCCCAACACCCCGGTCCTCGTCGGCGCCGGGCGTGATCTCGGTCGGCTCGGCCGCCACCGAGGCTTGGCAACGCTTCCGCGCTGAGGTCCCTGGAGATGTCGGTCAGAACCAGGAACGGCTGGAGGTTCAGACACCGATTCGACGCATCACCAGGGGAGGTCCTGAGGTGTGAAGGGATTGTTCAGCGTGCAGTCAAGGACGCGTTCGTCTGCGGGACCGATGACTGCGCTCAGCTCGCGTCGTGCCTTGGACCTCAGGGCATGGAGGGTGATCTCCAGCAGGGTGCGGACGTGGAAGTCGCCGTTGCGGAGGTCCGTGTCATCGCGTTCGTAGAAATGATCGGCGTCCTCGGATGACCGTCTGACATCCGCATTCCAGCGGCGGAACGCGTGTGCGACCTCGCCAGCGGGGAGGCCGTGACCCCGTTCGAAGGCGGCGATCTGTCTGTTCGCCGAGGCGGACAGTCCGCGGATCACGGGTGCCCGCCGATGGTGCGTTCGGCGTCGCGGGAGCTGCGCTCTGATCTCGCCCGGTGACCGGCGAGGCATGAACACTTCCAGTAGGAAGACGTTGGGTCGCCCGGCCCTAGAACGCGCTTGCGGCAGAGATCAAGTACTCAGGGTGTCAACTCAGGGGCGGCTCAGCTGACCGGCTGCTGTTCAGCACGTGCTCGGGTGGTGGCGAGTCGGTAGGATTCGGTGCCGGTTTCGATAATGTTGCCGCCGAAGGTGAGGCGGTCAACGATGGCCGCGCAGAGCCGGGGGTCGGTGAAGGTCTTGGTCCAGCCATCTGGAGAAGGACCTTGGAGGCGATGGCGACGCTGTTCTTCACCTCGCGTTCGGGCAAGACCTGAAACAGGAGTTCGGCGCCGCGTCGGTCGAGTTCCATGTAGCCGAGCTCGTCGACCTATGCCGAGACGGCGACTATGCCGAGAAGGATGTGGGCGAGCGTGATCGCGGGCAGCGTTGACGGCTGTTCTGCTCCGCATAGTCGACGGCCGGGAGGGGTATCCGTCCCAGGGGTTCGGTCCCCGCTTGAGGACGGCGAGCGCGCGCGGCTGGTCGGTGGGCCAGAGGTCGATCTGGTAGAGAAGGTAATCGCCGGGGCCGCCGTTGGTGTCGACGGCCGGTGGGTCAGAGGGGACGTAAGAGACCCGGACTCGCAATAGCCCTGCGGGGACGGTCATGCTTGGCCCGTCCTCCGGGTGGACTCCTGGGCTGGAGACGGCGAGTTGGCCAGTCGGGGCAGCCAGGTCCACTGAGGTTGATCCCCGGGGGTAGACACCGGGTTCATACGACGAGTGACAGCATACGTGACGTGATCAGTTGCTGTTCGAACTCGGCTGGTGTGAGGTAGCCGAGCGCGGAATGCCGGCAGCGCTGGTTGTAGTAGGCCAGCCAGCGGAACAGCTCGAGCCGGGTTTGTGCCTTCGAGGTCCAGTGCCTCCCGTGGAGCAACTCGTGCTTCAGTCCCTGGAAGAACGATTCGGCGAGGGCGTTGTCGTAGCTGGAGCCGACCCGGCCCATGCTACGTCGGATGCCTGCCGGCGGCAGGCCTCGCCGCAGGCGGCCACGGCCATCTCGATCGCGTCGGTGACCAGCGAGGTGTGCATATGGTCAGCGATGGACCAGCCCACTGCCCTCCTCGAGATGTCGATCACCGTGGCCAGATACAGCCAGGTCGTGCCGACGGCTATGTACGTGATGTCGCCGCACCACCTGGTGTTGAGAGCGTCCGCGGTGAAGTCGCGCATTACCAGGTCCGGTGCCGGCGGCAGGGTCCTGTCCGCGATCGTCGTCCGCTTCCTCTTGCACAGGTGCCGGCCGACGATGTGGTTGTCCCGCATCAGCCGGGTCACGCGCCTGCGGTTGATCCGCCGTCCCCTCGCCCGCAGCTCGGCATGGACGCGCGGGGCGCCGTGGGCGCCATGGTGCTCGGTGTGGATGGCGCGGATCTCGCTCACGGTCCGCTTCTCCTCGGCCCGGCGCCCGGCGCGGGCCTGCCCGGTGGTCAGATGTCTGTAGTAGCCGGCGCGGGACGCTCCGAGCACGCGGCAGATCCGCTTGACGCCGAAGTCGGCACGGTTGTCGGAAATGAAGTCCCAGCGGCGGGGGCTCACTTCACCTCCCGAGCGAAATACGCGGCCGACCGGCGCAGGATCTCGCGCTCAAGGTGCCCCCCTTTCTCGGCCTTCAGCAGCCGGGCCTTCTCCGCCCGCAGCCGGGCCAGCTCCTCTGCCGCACTGACATTGCCATCGCGGCCTTCGGGCGCCGCCTGAGCCTCGTCCTTGCGGACCCACGTCCGCAGCGACTCCGCGGTGATACCGAGATCCGCGGCCACCGCCGCGTACGTCCCCCGCCCGGCCGCGGCACGGTAGAGCGCGACAGCGTCCTTCCTGGACTCCTCCGGATTCGGAAATCTGCGTCCCACCTGGACATCCTCCTTGGACCATCAAGATCCATTGTCAGGGTGTCCACACCAA
The DNA here is from genome assembly GCF_042719495.1 of Streptomyces sp. NPDC058525. Classification (NCBI taxonomy): domain Bacteria; kingdom Bacillati; phylum Actinomycetota; class Actinomycetes; order Kitasatosporales; family Streptomycetaceae; genus Streptomyces; species Streptomyces sp. NPDC058525. Next base: position 738 of record NZ_JBHXNP010000064.1, on the reverse strand, counting down.
GGGATCAGCCTCACTGCGTGGGGCGCACCGGCGACGGCTACCGCTACGACCACGCCCACGTTTCGCTCGGCGCCAACCGCGCAGGGGTGTGGTTTGCATGCATCTCGCGCACGGGGGCAGGGCGCTCGCGCGCGGCGGGGCGGAAGACGCGCCTGCGATCATGGCACAGGCGATCTGTTCCCGGAGCGGAGTTGCGCATGCTGCGACGACGAAGAACCCCGACATCCCGCATCCGGAGGTCGAGGCTGGCGCACGCACTCAGCGGCCTCCACTGGACTTCCGAATACGTTCCGAATACTTATGGATCCATGACCATCGCAACAGGCCTCCCCGTGGCGACTCGGCGTTCCTCGGACCTGAGCAAGCACTCCGCCGAGGTCTTCGCCGAGGCCGAGGACCACCCCGTGACGGTGACCCGGCGCGATGGCGAGGCTCTGGTCCTGATGTCTCGGCGCGAGGCCGAGGGTCGTACCCACTTGCTGAACTTTGCCGCGCAGCTCATCACCGTCACCCTCGACGACCGCGGCTCGCTCGCCGAGCGGATGTCCAAGGCCTTCCCTTGGATGCTCGCGCTGTCGTCGGCCGACCGGGAGTCCTGCGCACAGGACCTCGTCGATGCGGCGCGCGCGTCGTTCTCCACCGACCAGCCGCGCCTCGCGATCGCGGAGCTGACCTCCTGGAGGGAGACGGCCACCGCCGTCGCGGCCGGGCTCGGCGGCGGCAGCGCCGGTCTGGAGT